>JAEZFA010000162.1 GCA_023417665.1 Pseudomonadota bacterium
TGCTCTACATCGACCGCCACCTCGTGCATGAGGTGACGAGCCCGCAGGCCTTCGAGGGGCTGCGCATGGCCGGCCGCAAAGTGCATGCGCCGGAAAAGACGCTCGCCGTGGTCGATCACAACATCCAGACCACCGACCGCTCCAAAGGTATTGCCGATCCGGAATCGCGCACGCAGGTCGAGGCGCTCGCCGCCAACGCCAAGGAATTCGGCATCGACTATTTCGACGAGCACGACCGCCGGCAGGGCATCGTGCACATCATCGGCCCGGAGCAGGGCTTCACGCTGCCCGGCACCACGATCGTTTGCGGTGACAGCCATACTTCGACGCATGGCGCCTTCGGCGCGCTCGCGCACGGCATCGGCACTTCGGAAGTCGAGCATGTGCTGGCGACGCAGACGCTGATCCAGAAAAAAGCGAAGAACATGCGTGTCACCGTCGACGGCAAGTTGCCCGAAGGCGTCGGCGCGAAGGACATCATCCTTGCCATCATCGGCGAGATCGGCACCGCCGGCGGCACGGGCAGCGTCATCGAGTTTGCCGGCGAAGCCATGCGCTCTCTCACGATGGAAGGCCGCATGACCGTCTGCAACATGACGATCGAAGGTGGTGCGCGTGCGGGCCTCGTCGCGCCCGACGAGAAAGCCTACGAGTATCTGAAGGGCCGTCCTCGCGCGCCGAAGAATGGCGACTGGGATGCCGCCAAGCGCTACTGGGAAACGCTCTACTCCGACGATGGCGCGCATTTCGATCGCGAAGTGAAGCTGGATGCCGCTTCGCTGCCGCCGATCGTCAGCTGGGGCACGAGCCCGGAGGACGTGGTGTCGATCACCGGGGTCGTGCCCGATCCCGCCGTGCTCTCCGACGAGAACCAGCGCATCGCGAAACAGCGCGCCCTGGATTACATGGGCCTGAAAGCCGGCACCAAGATCACCGACATCACGCTCGATAAAATCTTCATCGGTTCCTGCACTAACGGCCGCATCGAAGACCTGCGCATGGTGGCGAAGATCGTCGACGGCAAGAAGGTTCACGACGCGGTGAGCGCGATGATCGTGCCGGGTTCGGGCCTCGTGAAAGCGCAGGCCGAGCAGGAAGGTCTCGACAAGATCTTCAGGGCGGCGGGCTTCGAATGGCGCGAGCCGGGCTGCTCGATGTGCCTCGCGATGAACCCGGACAAGCTCAAGCCCGAGGAGCGTTGCGCTTCGACCTCGAACCGCAACTTCGAAGGGCGTCAGGGTTACAAGGGCCGCACGCATCTGGTGTCGCCCGCGATGGCGGCGGCGGCGGCAATCGCAGGTCACTTCGTCGACGTGCGGGTCTGGCCGCAGCACTAGAAGACCCTTCACGGCAATCAGAAACAAAAACGCTCTCGCCGGAATCCGGTGAGAGCGTTTTCTTTTTGCTCCGGTCGCTTACCAGTTGCGGAATACGCTCGGCGCGTGGTGCCGATAGTAGTAATGCCGCTGATTGTAATGGCGATGACGCCAGTGGCGGCGCGATTCCCAGCGCCGATGCCAGCCGTGATTGTGATAGCGGCTGCAACGCCAGCCGGAGCGCTTGCGGCGATGCCAGCAGCGCGCATCGACCTTGTTCGATTCGACCGCCGGTGCGCTCAGCCCGTTTGAAACCACCGCCTGCGCGGGCGTTGCCGTCGCGGCAAGACCGAGCGCGCCTGCGGCTGCAATTGCAAGAGTAAACGCTCTCATTGTTCTGTTCTTCCTTCCATACACTGTCTCTGGAAGGCAAAGCGCATGGACCGCGATCGTTCCGGAAAAAACATCCGCGGCCGCGAGATTTAATGTTGGTGAACGCCCGTTCAGCGAAATAAGGCGCGCGTGTTCAGCGGCGTTCGCAAGGATGTTTTCGCGCGGCTCAGTAGCGGCGATAGGGCCAGCGATACCAGCGATGATGCGCGTAGCCCGGATAAGTGCGCCAGTGGTAAGTGGGCCGCGCATAATAGTAATGCGGCGTGCCGCCGAAATAGCGCGACGGATAGAACAGCGGCGGGCGCGCGACATAACGCAGCGTCTTCGCGCTGGTGCAGCGGCGTTGCGACGACCAGCGGTAGTGATGGCAAATGCTGCGCGCATCGACGCGGGAAGCGACCACAGGCTGTTCATGCAGGCGAAGCGGAACCGCCTGCGCGGGAGTTACGGCGAGAAGCGCCAACGCGGCGAGCAGCCAGGAGAAAAACTTCATAAGAAGTCGTAGATCGCCGGAGCTTCCTGCGCAACGAAAAACGGGCGCCCCTTGGAGCGCCCGCTTTTTTGTTTGCGATCGGCAGACCGTCACTTCCAGTGATTGTGATGGTGATGATGGTGCCGCCGGTGATGATGACGCCAGCGCTGGTGTCCCGACAGGTTGACGTGCAGGTTCACGCCCGGGCGATAGCCGTAATGGTAAGGCTGGGCGTAGCTGTATTGCGGCGCGTAGTACTGCGGCTGCGCGTAGGTGTATTGCGGCTGCGGCGCGTAATACTGCGGCTGGGCGTAAGCCTGCGGCTGCGCGACGTAATAATAGGTCGTGGTCGCATAGGCGTAAGGCTGGGCATAAGCCTGCGGCTGCGCGTAGGTGTATTGCGGCTGCGGCGCGTAATACTGCGGCTGCTGTTCTGCATAGTAATAACGGCGCGGTTTGTGGCGACGGACATATTGCGGGCGCGGCTCATAGTAATAGCGGCGCGCCTGATAGCGCGGCTTGTAGTGGCGATGCGCGCGCTTGCAAGCCCGATGATGACGCGGACAGGCATCCACCGTGATCGCATTCGTCTCGACGGCAGGTGCCGCGGGCGAAGCAACTCTTGCGTTTGCGGGAGAAGAGATCGCGGCAAGAGCGAAAGCGCCCGCCGCCGTAATCGCGAGGACGAAATGTTTCATTGGAATGACTTCCCTGTTCAATGAATTCTTCGGCGTACTATCTGCCGTTCGTTATGCGCGCGAAAGCGAAAGTCGTCGGAATGGTAAAATAGGAGGATGGCAAAACGGGCGCCTCTCAAGAGGCGCCCGGTGTCGTTAAGCTTAATGCCAGTGGCGATGATGACGGCGGTGATAGCGGTGATGGCGGTGGTGATGGTGCCGGCGATAATGATGGCGCGGCAAATAGTAATACTGAGGCGCGTAGTGATAATGCCGGCGATAGCAGTGCCAGCGCGACGAGCGGCGATGGTGATGGCAGCGCGCGTTAACCGTATTCGATTCCACCGCGGGTGCGGTCAGTCCGATTGCAGGTGCGGCGGCGGCTGGTGTCGCTGAGATGGCGAGACCGAGCGAGCCGGCGGCAGCCAAGGCGAGTAACAGCTTTCTCATTTTCTTGTTTCCTTTGTTCAAGCGTGATGGCCTGATTGCAGTCGCCGGCGTGGGGTTCGATGCCGGCCGCGCCGCGAATTTGCGTCGCTCGCGCTGAACCCATCCTGAGAGCACCGTTCACGGCAGGTTCAGCAAAGTTGCTCTCCGGCCTGACAAATGCGTAATGGGGCGGGAGTTTCTGCCGATGCGCGATAAACTGTCCTCAAGCCTCGACTGGCAATCCATGCCGGCGCCCTCGCTCGACGATTTCGAGCGCATGGCGGCGTCGGCTTTCGCGCGCCTGCCGGATACTTTCCGCGCGCTATGCCGGGATCTCGTGATTCAGGTCAGTGACTTTCCGACCGAAGAAGTGCTGGACGAAATGGGTGCGGAGAGCCCGTTCGAACTGCTCGGGCTGTTCGCCGGTGTCGGGCTCGCGCAGGACGCCGCCGTGGCCGAGACCGGGCGGCTTCCCAATCACGTCTATCTCTACCGCCGGCCGATCCTCGACTATTGGGCGGAGCATGAAGAAACGCTCGGCTCGATGATCACGCATGTGCTGGTCCACGAAATCGGGCACCATTTCGGGATGTCGGACGAGGATATGGAGCGGATCGAGGCCGAGGCGGATCGCGCCGCGCATTGAGCGCCAAGCCGGAACTCCCCGAAAACAAAGGCGATTTCGAGCTTCTTCCGCATGGGTCTTGATCGGCATGGGGCCGATGTGGGACAGGAACCCCGCAAAACGCAGCGTTATCGCCGGACAACAGCCATGGAAAAATTCACGACCCTGACGGGCGTCGCAGCACCCCTGCGGATCATCAATGTCGACACCGATATGATCATCCCGAAACAGTACCTGAAGACGATTCAGCGCACGGGTCTCGGCAAGGGCCTGTTCTCGGAAATGCGCTACAAGGACGACGGTTCGGAGAACCCCGATTTCGTCCTGAACCAGCCGGCCTACAAGACCGCGAATATTCTGGTTGCGGGTGACAATTTCGGCTGCGGCTCCTCGCGCGAACACGCGCCCTGGGCGCTGCTCGATTTCGGAATCCGCTGCGTGATCTCGACGTCGTTCGGCGACATTTTTTACAACAACAGCTTCAAGAACGGCATTCTGCCGATCCGCGTCACACACGAGGAGCTGGAAAAGCTGTTCGAGGATGCCGAGCGCGGCGCCAATGCCACGCTGACGATCGATCTCGAAAATCAGGAAATCCGTGGCCCGGATGGCGGCGTGATCAAGTT
>JAEZFA010000179.1 GCA_023417665.1 Pseudomonadota bacterium
TGCCGGTCATCAAAACAAACACGGCCGGAATTTCTCCCGGCCGTTTTTTATTTAGCTGCTTGCCGCTCAGGCAGCCTTCGCGGCGGCACTCTTGCCGGACGTCTCGAAGATTAAGCGATCCGCCGCGGCGTCCACTTTCACTTTCGTGCCGTCCTTGATCTCGCCGCCGAGCAGCTTCTCCGCGAGCGGGTCCTGCAGCATCTTCTGGATCGCCCGCTTCAGGGGACGCGCACCGAAAGCCGGATCGTAACCCTTCTCGGCGAGTAGTGCGCGCGCCTCGGGCTTGAGCTCGATCTCGATCTTGTGCTCGTCGAGCAACTTCTGCAGCCGCGCGATCTGGATATCGACGATCGCGCCCATCTGCTCGCGCTTGAGCCGGTGGAACAGGATGATCTCGTCGACGCGGTTCAGGAATTCCGGCCGGAAGTGCGAACGCACGACGCCCATCACCTGCTCACGCACGCTATCGACGTCGTCTTTCTCTCCTAGCGAGACGAGATACTCCGCGCCGAGATTTGACGTCATCACGATCAGCGTGTTGCGGAAGTCCACCGTGCGTCCCTGCCCGTCCGTGAGACGGCCTTCGTCGAGCACCTGCAACAGCACGTTGAAGACATCGGGATGCGCCTTTTCGATCTCGTCGAACAGGATCACCTGATAAGGCCGGCGGCGCACCGCTTCGGTGAGCGTGCCGCCCTCCTCGTAGCCGACATAGCCCGGAGGCGCGCCAAGCAGGCGCGCAACCGAATGCTTCTCCATGTATTCCGACATGTCGATACGCTGAAGCGCGTTCTCGTCGTCGAACAGGAAGCGCGCGAGCGCCTAGGTGAGCTCGGTTTTGCCGACGCCCGTGGGCCCGAGGAACATGAACGAGCCGATCGGCCGGTTCGGATCCTGCAAGCCCGCACGCGCGCGGCGCACCGCTGTCGAAACCGCATGCACGGCCTCGGCCTGACCGACGACGCGCTTGGCAAGCTCGTCTTCCATGCGAAGCAATTTCTCGCGCTCGCCTTCCAGCATGCGATCGACCGGAACCCCGGTCCAGCGCGAGACGATCTGCGCGACATGGTTCGGCGTCACCGCCTCTTCCACCATCGCCGCACGGCTCTGCTCCTCGACGTCCGAGAGTTTCTTCTCGAGTCCCGGAATGATCGAGTAGGTCAGTTCGCCTGCGCGCTGGTACTCGCCCTTGCGCTGGGCAATCGCGAGATCGTTGCGCGCGGCTTCAAGGTCGGCCTTGATCTTCTGCGCGGAGCCGAGCTTTTCCTTCTCGCTCTGCCAGCGCGACGTAAGCGCCGCCGATTCGTCTTCGAGCGAGGCGAGTTCTTTCTCGAGCTTCTTCAGCCGATCCTTCGACGCGGCGTCGCTTTCCTTTTTCAGCGCCTCCTGCTCGATCTTGAGCTGGACGAGGCGGCGATCGACTTCGTCGAGTTCTTCGGGCTTCGAATCCACCTGCATGCGCAGGCGCGCCGCCGCTTCGTCCACGAGGTCGATGGCCTTGTCGGGCAGGAAGCGGTCGGTGATATAGCGGTTCGAGAGCGAAGCAGCCGCGACCAGCGCCGAGTCGAGGATGCGAACGCCATGATGGAGTTCGTACTTCTCCTTGATGCCGCGCAGGATCGAAACGGTGTCTTCGACCGTCGGTTCGCCGACGAAGACCGGCTGGAAACGCCGCGCGAGGGCCGCGTCCTTTTCGACGTGCTTGCGATATTCGTCGAGCGTGGTGGCACCCACGCAATGCAATTCGCCGCGTGCAAGTGCGGGCTTCAGCAGGTTCGCGGCATCCATGGCGCCGTCCGCCTTGCCGGCACCCATCAGCGTATGCATCTCGTCGATGAAGAGAATGATCTCGCCATTCGCGGCGGTCACTTCCTGTAACACGCCCTTCAGGCGCTCCTCGAACTCGCCGCGATATTTCGCGCCCGCAATCAGCGAGCCGAGATCGAGCGCCAGCAACTTCTTGTCCTTGAGGCTTTCCGGCACGTCGCCGTTGACGATGCGGAGCGCCAGGCCCTCGACGATGGCGGTCTTGCCGACACCGGGTTCGCCGATCAGCACGGGATTGTTCTTGGTCCGGCGCGAAAGCACCTGGATGGTGCGGCGGATTTCCTCCTCGCGGCCGATCACCGGATCGAGCTTGCCGGTGCGCGCGGCCTCGGTGAGATCGCGGGCATAGCGCTTCAACGCGTCATAGGCATTCTCCGCGGAAGCGGAGTCGGCCGTGCGGCCCTTGCGCAACTGCTCGATGGCGGAATTCAGCGCCTGCGGCGTCACGCCACCGCGCGCGAGAATTTTGCCCGCTTCCGAGTCCTTCTCGATGGTAAGCGCGAGAAGAAGCCGCTCGACGGTGACGAAATTGTCGCCGGCTTTTTCCGCGGCCTTCTCGGCGGCCGCAAAGACGCGCGCAAGCTGCGGTGTCAGATAAATCTGCCCCGCGCCGCCGCCTTCGACCTTCGGCATCTTGCCGAGCGCGAGTTCAACGGCGGAAAGAATGTCGCGGGAATTGCCGCCCGCGCGGTCGATCAGCCCGGCTGCGAGACCCTCCGGGTCGTCGAGCAGGACTTTCAGAAGATGCTCGGGCGTGAACTGCTGGTTGCCTTCGCGAAGTGCGAGCGACTGCGCCGACTGGACGAAACCCCGCGCGCGCTCGGTATATTTTTCGAAGTTCATGTTGTTCTCCTTCGGCCTGCCGCGTCTCGTCCCGTAGGCCCGGAAGCGGCATCCTTGAGCCTAGATGGGAACTATCCGGCGGCGGGAAAAGACCCCAAAAGTGAAAAACCGGCTTCTTTAACGCTTGCCGGGCGCTTGCGGTTCTGAGCAAGGATGCGGGCCATGACCGCTCCAGCCCGCATCGTTTCGCTCTATCGCTATCCCGTCAAAGGCCTCTCCGGAGAGACGCTGAAAAGCGTCTCGTTGGGGGAAGGCGCGACCTTCCCGTCCGACCGGGCCTTTGCCATCGAAAACGGTCCCTCGGGCTTCGATCCTGCCGCGCCGTCCTGGCAGCCCAAGATCAAGTTTCTCTGTCTGATGCGAAACGCCAGGCTCGCGGCGCTCGAAACCACCTACGAGGACGCCACCGGCACCCTGCGCGTAACCAGAGACGGCGTGCCGATGATCGAAGGCAGCCTGAAAACCGAAGCCGGCCGCGCGGCAGTCGAATACTTCTTTCAGGAGTTCATGGGAGGCGAAGCGCGCGGGCCGGTGAAGGTGCTGGAAGCGCCCGGGCACAGCTTCTCCGATGTCGCCGCGAAGGTCGCCCACATCGTCAATCTGGAGACCGTGCGCGATCTCGGCGAAGCGGTCGGCCGCGATCTTCACCCGCTGCGGTTTCGCGCGAACATCTATCTCTCGGGCTGGAAGCCGTGGAGCGAGTTCGAGCTGATCGGCAAAACCATCCGTGCCGGGGGCGTGATCCTAAAAATCACCAAGCGCGTGGTGCGCTGTGCTGCAACTGAAGTGAACCCGGAAACTGCCGAACGCGATATCGACGTTCCGGAAGCGATCTGGCGTAAGACCGGCGAGAACGATCTCGGCATTTACGCGCGCGTCGTTTCCGCAGGAAAAATCGCGGAAGGCGATGGCGTGGAAATTCTAGATTGATTATTCGGCCGGATCAGCTTTGACCGGTGCGGCTTCCGCGGGCTGCGGCTGCTCGCGGTTGTCGCCGGCGTCGTTGCGCGGGCGGAAGCGGTTGCGGCCACGGTTGCGGTTGAAGCGATTACCGCGCTGCTGCTCGCCCTGCTCGTTCTCCGCGCCGGCAAAATTGCCTTGCGGCGCGCCGCCGGTGATGAAGGCCGGCAGGCCGTTGTCGGGAATGTTCGGCTGCGGTGTGTTCTGCGGCTGCGGGCGCGGCGTATTGTGCTGCGGCTGCTGATGCTGCTGCGGCTGTTCGGGGAACGGGCTCTGGAAGCGCTGGTCGCCGCCGTCGCCCTCGTCACCTTCCTCGTCGTCGCCGGCGTCCTGATCGCTGCGCTGGATCGGCTGCTGCTGGTAGTTGGGATTGTTCTGGGCAAGCTGCTGCTGTGCTGCCGCGATCAGGCGGAAATAGTGTTCGGCGTGCTGGAGATAGCTTTCGGCGGAAACCGGATCGCCGCCGGACTGGGCATCGCGGGCCAGCTGCAGATACTTCTCCGCGATGTGGTGCGCGGTACCGCGGATCTTCACATCGGGGCCGTTCGACTCATAAACGCGGGTCAGCGGATTGTGCCCGCCGCCGCCACGGCGATTGCGGCCGCGCATGCGCTTATGGTTGTTGTGATGCTGTTGTCCGTTTCTCATCGGAAACTTTCTCTCTGTTCGTGGCGGTCAATCCGCCTCTTTCGCAGCCCGTATTTGAACAAGCCGATCATGCTGCCCGGCTTCGTCTGGATGCCGCGCGATATCGGTGCTGGTCATTCGACCGGAAATCTCGCGCTCAAAACGCGAATGCTTCGCCCTCGGCTTTGCGCATAGAACCTTTCGTCTTGCGCCTGTTTGCTGATGCGTTGGATCCGGCTTTGCGGCCCGTTTGGCCTGCGTTGCTTTTCGAAGCCCTTGCTCCGGAAGCGTCTGCCAGATCGAATCTGGAATTGACACTAGTGCGTCTTGCGGTGCCTTCCAAGCGCTATTTTGCCTCACCTTTTGACGTGGATAACGAGCGCGCGCGCAATACCTGCAAGGTCCGGGCGGGCGGGTCCGGCCGTTCGCAAGCCCGCCTCGGCCGCCACCAGCGCGGCCACTGCCGCCTCCTGCCCTTGCCCCAGTTCGAGGACCGCGACGCCATCCGGCGCGAGCCGTTCGTGAAGCCCGGGAACGATTGCGCGATAAGCATCAAGCCCGTCGGGGCCGCCCTCCAGCGCAAGCCGCGGATCATGGTCGCGTACATCCGGCGACAATAAGGCCAGCTCGCCGCTCGCAATATAAGGCGGATTGGAAACGATCAGTTCGAAAGTTCCGCCAAGCGCGCGCATCCAGTCGCTGCACAGATAGGAAACGCGATCGCCGAATGAAAGGTTGCGCAGATTTTCCTTCGCCACCCGAAGTGCCGCTTCACTGCGATCGACGGCGACCCCATAGGCAGAAGGAAGTTCGGCAAGCAACGCGGCAAGGATCGCGCCGGTCCCGGTACCGAGATCGAGAATGCGGATCGCGCGCTTCCGATCCGCGATCGCTGCGAGTGCGGCTTCGACGATCGTTTCCGTGTCGGCACGCGGCACCAGCGTATCGACGCCGAGCGTGAAGCGCAGGCTCCAGAATTCCTTTTCGCCAAGGATGCGCGCCACCGGCTCGCCTGCGATCCGGCGCGCAATCAGTTGCGCATAGTCCTGCGCAAATTTTTCGCTTGCGGGATCGCGCTCCCGCGCAATCAGCATGGCGGCATCAAAGCCCGCGGCATGGCAGAGCAGCAGCCTGGCATCGGCTTCCGCATCCTCGATCTTCGCCGCACGCAACTGCGCGGCAGCGTCGCGGCGCAAGGTACCGTAAGAGCGGACCGGCACCGCAGCGTTCATGCCGAAAGTTTGCTGTCTTCGTCGGCGAGCAGCGCCGCCTGATGCTCGGCGATCAGCGCGTCGATCACCTCGCCGAGCGCGACCCCTTCCATGATCTGCGGCAGCTTGTGCAGCGTCAGGTTGATGCGGTGATCGGTGACGCGCGCCTGCGGAAAATTATAGGTTCGGATTCGCTCGGAACGGTCGCCAGAGCCGACCTTGCTCTTGCGCTCGGCGGCGCGCGTGGAATCGAGCCGCTGCCGTTCCATGTCATAGAGCTTGGTTTTCAGAAGCGTCATCGCCCGCGCGCGGTTCTTGTGCTGCGAGCGTTCGTCCTGCACCGCGACCACGATGCCGGTCGGAAGATGCGTGATGCGCACGGCCGACTCGGTCTTGTTGACGTGCTGGCCACCAGCCCCCGATGCACGGAAAACATCGGTCTTCAGGTCGGCGTCGTTGATATCGATATCGACGTCCTCGGCTTCCGGCAGCACCGCGACCGTCGCGGCCGAAGTATGGATGCGGCCCGACGCTTCGGTGTCGGGCACACGCTGCACGCGATGGACGCCGGATTCGAATTTCAGCTTCGCGAAAGCGCCGCGCCCGCGGATCGCCGCGATGATTTCCTTGTAGCCGCCGGCCGAACCCTCGCTCATCGAGAGCACCTCGACCTTCCATCCCTGCAGGCCGGCATAGCGCTCGTACATGCGAAACAGATCGCCCGCGAACAGCGACGCCTCGTCGCCGCCGGTGCCGGCGCGAACTTCGAGAATGGCATCGCGCGCATCCGCCTCGTCTTTCGGAATGAGCGCGAGCCGCAGCTTGTGCTCCAGTTCCTCGACCCTGCCGGAAAGCTCACGCTTCTCGTCGGCCGCAAGCTTCGCCATCTCGGCATCGTCGCCTTCGAGCATCTTCTCGGCTTCCGCGAGATCGTCCTGCGCCCGCTTCAGCGCGCGGACGTCTTCGATCACGGGAGAAAGCTCGGCATGCTCGCGCGAAAGTTTCACGAAGCTGTCGCCGCCCGCGCCTTGCGAAAGCGCGGCCTCGAGTTCGGCATAACGTGCGATGAGCGCTTCGAGGCGCTGGGCAGGCAGCATGACGGGTTCCTAAACCGGAATACCGGCTTCGGTAGCGAAAGCGCGGAGTTTTTCCCGCGCGGAAACGCCGCCGGCAAGAAACGGCAGCACCGCCTTTTCGGCCTCCGCGGCATCGAGCGCAAGCACCATGGCTTTTACCGGGCCGATCATCGCCGGCGACAGCGAGAGCGAGCGGAAGCCGAGCGCAATCAGCGTCATGGCCTCGAGCGGCTTGGCGGCAAGCTCGCCGCATAGCGTGAACGGCTTGCCGTGCTTCTTGCAGGTATCGGCAATCAGCTTCAGCACGCGCAGCGAAGGCGGCGAAAGCGGATCGAAGCGGTTCGCGACCTGGGCATTGCCGCGGTCGGCGGCAAACAGAAACTGCACGAGATCGTTCGATCCGACCGAGAGGAAGTCGACCCGTTCCAGAAGATCGTCGAGCGCAAACAGGAGCGACGGCACTTCGAGCATGGCCCCGACCATGACCTGGTTGGGCAGCCGGTGCCCGTGCCGGCGCAGGTAAGTGAG
>JAEZFA010000180.1 GCA_023417665.1 Pseudomonadota bacterium
AGTAGGCGCGCTCGATCTTCAGCGCCAGCAGCGCCTCCTTGATCTTGCGGGCGAAGGACACCTCGTTGGTCAGAAGGAAGTTCTTGGCGACCTGCTGGGTGATGGTCGAGGCGCCCTGCGGACGGCGGCCGGTGCCGTACTGCTCGATGTTGTTGACGACCGCGCGCGCGATGCCGAACAGGTCGATACCGCCGTGTTCCCAGAAGTTCTTGTCTTCGGCCGCCGTGAAAGCGTCGAACACGCGCTTGGGAATGGCCTGGATGGGGAGATAAAGACGGCGCTCGCGCGCATATTCGGCGACCAGCGAACCATCGGACGCGTGCACGCGCGTCATCACCGGCGGCTCGTAGTCCTGCAACTGCGAGAAGTCGGGCAGATCCTTCGAGTAGTGCCAGACCGCCCAGGTCGCACCCACCGCGCCGACCACGAACAGAATCGCACCGGCAGCGAAGAGGAAACCGAGAAATCTTACGAAAAACCGCATTGCCAACCGACCTGCCCTGCCGCGATTCAACCGTTGCGCCGGGGAATTACCCCAATCGGCCCTAATTCGGCGCTCGCGTCCAGCCCTTACCCCGCAAAATTGCGTTATCCGGCAAGCGTGTGGCCTAACCGGCACGAAAGGCCAAATTTTGACCTGTCCGTCAAAGGCATAAGCCGGATGTGGGCGTTGAAGTTCCGGCCTTCAACCGGCGGAACCGGGGGCGGCCACCATGGCGTTGCCGCGCCACTGAAAACTGCGGCCCCGCCACCCTTCCAGCCAGAGCAGTGGCAGCACGGAATCCCGAAGCAGGCAGAGCAGCGGCGAGCGCCAGTTCCAGTGCCAGCCGAGCCGCAGCGCCAGCACGGCTTCCGCGCCGTACCAAAGGGCCGCGAAAACCAGCCCGCACCACCAGGGCAAACCGGCGAGCGAGGCGGCAAGCCCGGCGAGCAGCGCCGGCCAGATGCCGCCGGAAAAGATCTCCAGCGCAAAGCAGAGCGGAAAGCTGACCCGGCGCAGCCGCGCCCAGCGAACCTGCCGCGCCCAGACCTCCTTCTCCCCGCGTTTGCCGAGCGGCTGCACGAAAAAGGAATCAGCAAGACGAACGGCAAGCCCGGCCTCGCGCACGATCTTGGTCGCGGCCGCGTCTTCCGCCGTCTCCGCGCCAAGTGCCGCGATGCCGCCGGCGGCGTCGAGCAGGCCGCGCTGCCAGAGCATCGACTTGCCCTGCGCAAAGCCCGCCCCGATCGCGTCCGCGAAATACTGCCAGCGTGCCTGATATTCGTTCAGAAACGCACATTCGAACGCGGCCTGCATGCCGTGTGGCGCGGCGCCAACCGGCGGGGCGCAAACAAGTCCCGTGTCCTCGTCCCAGACCTCGAACAGCCGTTGCAAATAATCCGGCGGCAGGATCACGTTGGAATCCGAAAGCACAATCCATTCGTGCGCCGCCGCGCGCCAGCCTTTCACGCAGTTGTTCAGCTTCGGGTTCTCGCTGACGATGTCATCGCCGATCAGCAGCGCTGCCTTTTGCTCCGGATAGACCGCGATCAGCTTGCGCAACAACGCGATCACGGGATCGTTCGGCGAGGCTACGCAGAACAGAATCTCATATTGCGGATAGTCGAGGTGGAAGGTCGAGCGCAGCGTCGCTTCGGCATCCGCGTCCAGTCCACACACCGGCCGCACGATGCTGACCGCGGGCGTACCCTGCATACTTCCCCGAACCGGTTTCCGGCGAAGTTTGCGAAGCGTGAACAGGATGCTCGCGAGGTGAATGATTGCGGCCAGTGTCGCGGTGCCGGCAAGAAACCAGATCAGTGCGTTCATGGCGGGCGTGATGCAACACCGGCCATGTCAGGCGTATGACGCTCAATCCAGAAAGCGCGGCGCGAGAAAGCCCCCGACCAGACAAACCAGCGCGACACCTGCGATGACGCGTCGCTCGAAATGCGGAAACCAGTCGGATTGCACGACGAGGATCAGCAGCGCCGCCGACAGGAACAGCGCCCAGGGAATCACACGCTTCGGCGTAATCATCGCGCTCAGCGACGCTTGGTGCAGGAGAGCGGCTGCGGCTGACATGCGATCCCGGTATTGTTCAGCGCATCGAACTTCCCGTCCGCTGCGCGCACGAAACGCTGGCAACCGTTCCACGCTTCCACGCAATCGCGATCAAGCCGCTCGAATTCATTCAACGTGGGTGCGGGCACTGCCGGCTGCGGCTTGTGCCTGGGTGGAGGCAACGGCAAATCCGCCGCGGACACGCTGCCTCCGAGAAGCAGACCGGCCGCCATGCCAAGCGCCATCCATCGTAGCAGTGACTTCATCGTGCAAAGACTAGGCCCGTTTTGCCTTTCCTGCCAGCGGCCGCGAATTTGCGCAGGCTGCGCGCCGCTCGCATGATCGCCGCCAATCAGCAAGCGGAGCGCACGCAATGGCCGACCCCATCCTCACCGAACGCCGGGACCGTATCGCGATTATCACCATCAACCGGCCGGAGCGGCGCAACGCCTTCGATCTCGCGACCGCGGAGGCCATATATAAAGCCTTCAAACAATTCGATGCCGACGACACGCTCGATGTCGCGATCCTGACCGGCGCCGGTGGAAACTTCTGCGCGGGCGCCGATCTTCATGCGCTGGCGCAGGGAGAGGCCCGGCCCTTTCTCGCCGATGGCGACTTCGCGCCGATGGGCTGCACCCGGCTGAAACTCTCCAAACCCGTGATTGCCGCGGTCGAAGGATACGCGGTCGCCGGGGGCATCGAGGTAGCCTGCTGGTGCGACCTGCGTGTCGCGGGCAAGTCGGCAACCTTCGGTGTGTTCTGCCGCCGCTTCGGCGTGCCGCTGGTCGATCTCGGAACCGTTCGCCTGCCCCGCCTGATCGGGCACAGCCACGCGATGGATCTGATCCTGACCGGCCGTCCGGTTAAAGCCGAGGAAGCGTTACAGATGGGGCTTGCCAATCGCGTCGTGGAAGACGGCACGGCGCTCGATGCCGCGCTTGAAATCGCGACCCAGCTTTCCGCATTCCCGCAAGTCTGCATGCGGGCCGACCGCATGTCCGCGCTTTCGCAATGGGATCACGACTGGGATGAAGCCACGCGAAAGGAAATGGAAGGCGGAATGCGCGCGATCAAGGAAGAAGCAATCGCCGGCGCCGGCCGCTTTTCGAGCGGCACCGGGCGTCACGGAAAATTCTAG
>JAEZFA010000182.1 GCA_023417665.1 Pseudomonadota bacterium
CCGTCATCTTCGCAAAAGGATCGAACCCCCATGGGTATTGCGGATCGCCCTCGAGGATGGCCGAGGCAGCCCGGATTGCGCGCGGGCCGAAGCGCGCGCCCGGCCGGTTGGATGTCGCGGCATCAAACGGCACGCCCCAGATCGCGAGATCAGCACCGCGCGCGTCCCGGGCATAGTGCCGCCGCATGAAGGACAGCGCGCCGCCGTACGTCGGCTCGTTCACGCCGCCACGAAGGTCGTCCCCCTTGAAGGCATTGTCGGCCGGACGTGGACGTCGCGGCGACGCGGATTTCTTCTGTGTCATCGTGGTTTCGTTGAACTAAAGCGCTCTCCGGGCTAGTCTTATCGCAACAACACGATACACCCCAAACAAGGAAACGAACCCCATGGCCGTAGACGGAAAGTGGAATATCTCGATCGACACGCCGATGGGCACCCAGCAGGCTGAACTGGAATTCAAGGCCGAAGGCGCGACGCTGACCGGCACGCAGTCCGCTAACGGCCAGTCGGGTCCGCTGCAGGACGGCACCGTCGACGGCGACAAGGTGTCCTGGAAAGTCGATATCACCAACCCGATGCCGCTGACGCTGACCTTCACCGGTGCCGTCGACGGCGACAAGATCAGCGGCGATGCCGATACCGGCACCTTCGGCAGCTTCCCCTTCTCCGGAAGCCGCGCGTAATCCTCTGACCGAACCTCTTATCAAGCCCGCGGGCGCTTTCGAGCGCCTGCTTCGGCGTGTCCGCTACCGGCTGATGCGCGCGCTCGACCGCGACCGCTTCACGGTCACCGCACAGGGGCTGAACTTCGTCGTCGGCCACAAGGACCTGATCGACTATCACCTTGCGCGCGATGGTTCGTGGGAGCCGGTGCAGTTGAACCGCTTCGGGGCGGTTGCGGCGCAGGTGCCGTTCGATCTTTTTCTCGACATCGGCGCCAATGCGGGATTCTACAGCGTGATGATCGCCGCGCATAAACTCGCGAAGCAAGCGATCGCATTCGAGCCTGATCCTGGCAACTACGCTCGTCTTACGGCAAATCTTGAAGCAAATAAGCTGGAAGATGAGGTTCAGGCCCTGCGCCTCGCGCTCGGTGACAAAGCGGATGAAGTCACGCTGACGCAATCGAGCGATTACAATCGCGGCGAATCCTACATCACCCAGCCCGATATGCCGGAAGGGGCGATCACGCATCGCGTGAAGCAGATAAAATTCGACGATGCATATTCGCTCGGCGGAAAAAATATCCTCGTGAAGATGGATATTGAAGGCTACGAGTTCCACGCCCTCGCCGGCATGGAGCGGACGCTTCGCGACAACCTGTGCTACCTGCAGGTAGAGCTCTATTCGGAGCGGATCGAGGAACTGAAGGCCCTGTTTCACCGGCTCAACTACCGGTTCCTTGGCACCTTCGAGATCGATCACTATTTCACCAACATCCCCGGCGTTGAGTAGCCTGAGACTGCCCCCGCCGCGCCGTGCGGGGATGGAGCCGCCGCATCTTCCAAGACGTGGCTTCATGACCCAATACCGGGCTTCGCCTCTCGCCGCGCGGATGAAGAGCAAGACGGTGGCGACGCGATATATTCTCGGAAACTGATTCGGAAAGACGGAAAACATGGCCAAGGCAGCCAAGAAAGCCAAAGCAAAACCAGCGACGCGCGGCAAGGCGCGCGAAGACGCCGATCTTTTCGCCGCGCCGAAGAACGGCAGCCGCGGTAAGGCCGGGCGCGAAGCTTCACGCGGCGGCGGCAAGAGCTATGACGCACACTCGATCGAAGTACTGGAAGGGCTCGAGCCCGTCCGCCGCCGCCCCGGCATGTATATCGGCGGCACCGATGCCAAGGCGCTGCACCACATCTTTGCGGAAGTCATCGACAACGCGATGGACGAAGCGGTCGCGGGACACGCGAGCTTCATCGAGGTCGAGATGCTCGGCGACGGCTCGATTCGCGTCACCGATAACGGCCGCGGCATCCCGGTCGATCCGCATCCGAAATTCAAGAACAAGTCCGCGCTGGAGGTGATCCTCACTACCCTGCATGCCGGCGGCAAGTTCTCGGGCGAGTCATACGAGACGTCCGGCGGACTGCACGGGGTCGGCGTGTCGGTGACGAATGCGCTTTCGGAAACGCTGGAGGCCGAAGTCGCCCGCGGATCGGTGCTCTACCGGCAGCTTTACAAGCGCGGCGTGCCGCAAGGTCCACTAAAGGTCGTGCAGAAGGGCGTGAAGCGGCGCGGCACCTCGATCCGCTTCTCGCCCGACCCGCTGATCTTCGGGAAAGAAGCGGCGTTCGAACCGGCACGCGTCTTCCGCATGACCAAGGCGAAAGCCTATCTGTTCGGCGGCGTGGAAATCCGCTGGCTGTGCGACAAGTCGCTGATCGAGGGCACGGACGTTCCTGAAAAGGACAGCTTCCACTTTGAAGCCGGTCTGCGGGATTATCTGGCGTCACAGATCGACAAGCGCACACGCGTGCACAAGGACATCTTCGCCGGCAAAAGCGAGAAGAAGTCCGGCCACGGCGCAGTGGAATGGGCGGTCGCGTGGATCGCGGATGAGGACGGCTTCGTCAATTCCTACTGCAACACGATCCCGACGCCGGACGGCGGCACCCACGAAAACGGCCTGCGCACAGCGCTCCTCAAAAGCCTCAAGGATTATGCCGAGCGCACCGGCAACAAGCGGGCAAACGCGATCACTGCCGACGACGTCATGGACGGCGCAACTGCGATCGTCTCGGTCTTTATCCGGGATCCGGAATTCCAGGGCCAGACCAAGGATCGGCTTGCCAATCCGGAAGCCTCCAAGCTTGTCGAGAACACGCTGCGCGATGCTTTCGACAACTTCCTCGCCGGCAATACGCTGGAAGCCAACAAGCTCCTGGACTGGGCGGTCGAGCGCGCCGAAGAACGCGCGCGGCGTCGTACCGAAAAGGAAATCTCGCGCAAGTCCGCCGTCCGCAAGCTCCGCCTTCCCGGCAAGCTCGCGGACTGCTCGAACGCTTCCGCCGCGGATTCCGAAATCTTCATCGTCGAAGGCGATTCCGCCGGCGGCTCGGCAAAACAGGCGCGCGACCGCCGCACGCAGGCGGTGCTGCCGCTACGCGGCAAGATCCTGAACGTGGTCAGTGCCGGACGCGGCAAGCTTGCGGCGAACCAGCAACTTGCCGACCTGATGCAGGCGCTCGGCTGCGGCACCGGCTCCCACTACAACGATGGGTCGCTCCGCTACGAGAAGGTCATCATCATGTGCGATGCCGACGTCGACGGTGCGCATATCGCGTCGCTGCTCATTACCTTCTTCTATCAGGAGATGCCGAAGCTGATTGAGAACGGCCACCTGTTTCTCGCCGTGCCCCCGCTCTACCGCCTCACCTATGGCGGACAGACGGTCTATGCGCGCGACGACAAGCACAAGGACCAGCTCATGAGCACGGTGTTCAAGGGCAAGAAGAACATCGAAGTCGGCCGCTTCAAGGGGCTCGGCGAAATGCTGCCCTCGCAGCTCAAGGATTCGATGAACCCTGCCTCGCGCTCGCTCCTGCGCGTCACCATCGCGGACGCAAAGAGGGCCGCGACCAAGAAAACCATCGAGCGGCTGATGGGCAACAAGCCCGAGGAGCGCTTCACCTTTATTTCGGAGAACGCAAAATTCGCGGCGGAAGCGCTGGATATCTAACCGCCGGACACAGGCGGCTTACCGCTTAATGTACTGGTCGAGAATCGCCTGCGGATCGTCGGAAAGCTGCTTGCAGCGGTTGCCGTAAGCCTCGTCGAGCTTGGGCATGTTCTTGCAGTCCCCCTCCAGCAGGTTTTGCTGCTGCTCGATCGCGATCTTCTGGCGCTTGATCATGCTCTCGTTGTCCATCCGGATGGTCTGGCCGGCCTGGAACGCATATTTGCGAAGCTTTTCGATATTGGCGGTTGCGACCGAGGCCACGTTTACCTCGGCCTGTTCGATCGCACAGCCCCGGACGAACGAGTAATAGACCACGCAGATCGAGAGTTCCGCCTGTACCACGTCGATAGCGGTCTGTTTGGCCGGCTGCGCCCATGCCGAAACGGGCACCATGACCAAAAGTAGCACTGAAAGCGGAAGCCTCATGATCACCTCGCAATACCAGCCATTGTAGCACCTATTTTGTAACGGTCCTGCCTGTGAAAAGTTCTGGATAGTCGGCTATGTGTCTGCGGCAGCGGCTGGAAAAGCCTCCGCCGCCGCATTAGTGAAAGCACAATGTCAAAGGCAAGCGCTAAATACCCCTTCCGTGTGGGCCGCTCCCGTACCGGACTTGGCCTCTTCGCCACCGAACCGATCAAGAAAGGCAGCCGCGTCATCGAGTATCGCGGCCGCAAGATTTCGACCAAGAGGGCCGAATGGATCGAAGACAACACCGAGAACCGGTATGTCTTCGAGATCAATGACAAATGGTCGATCGACGGGTCGCCGCGCTGGAATCTGGCGCGCTACGTCAACCATTCCTGCCGGCCGAACGTCGAAGCCTACCAATATGCCGAGAAAATCTTCTATCGCGCCAAATGGAACATCCAGCCGGGCGCCGAGATCACGGTGAGCTACGGCCGGGACTATTTTACGAGCTTCATCAAGCCGATCGGCTGCAAATGCGACACCTGCTCGGCACGGCGGAAGCGCGAGCGCGAAGAAGCGCGTAAAAAGGCGGCACGAAAGCGCGCAAGCGCGGCCAAGAAAAAGAACGGCGCGCGGTAGCGCTGCCGCTCCGTCGCGAACCGCAAACGAAAAAAGCCCGCTCTTTCGAGCGGGCTTTCCTGCTTTCAGATGCCGCCAACGAGAGCAGCATTCGTAAAGCGGCTTACGCCTGAAGGTTCTCGGCCGCAGCCTTGCCGCTGCGCTTGTCCTGAACGATGTCGAAGGAAATCTTCTGACCTTCGTTCAGCGTCTGCATGCCCGAGCGCTGCACGGCGCTGATGTGAACGAACACATCCTTGCCGCCGTCGTCAGGCTGAATGAAGCCGAAGCCTTTTTGGGTGTTGAACCACTTCACGGTTCCAGTGCTCATCGTAGTTTTTCCGTTCGTAGATAGAGTCGAAATAAACCCGCGCCGAATGACGCTGGTCAGGTGGCATCGATTTTGGTGAAGTTTGAAGCGTAAGGCAGTTTTTCCGCCAGGGCCACGTCGTTCGGCCGAAATTCGATGGCGGGCATATACGCGCGCCCCGTGACACTGGCAAGACGCGGCCCGACAATTATTTTTCCGGCTCCTGGAGGAGCCGGAAGCTGCTTCCCGCCGCGACGGCATAGCCCGGATCGAAGTGCCCGCCGAAGATGCGCGTCCGGGTGCCGGCGAAGCGGCCGAAAACCTCGGCGCGCGTCCGCGCCGAGGCCAGGGCGTCGCTGTCGAAACTCGACGACCAGTCGAGATGCTCGAACTGGCAGGGATGATGCGCGACATCGCCAAGCAGTATCGCTTCCTCGCCCTCCGACCGGATCAGGATACTGAGGTGACCGGGGCTATGGCCCGGCGTTGGAAAGGTGCTGATCTCGTCGCTCACGCGATATTCGCCGGGGATCAGTTCAGCCTGCCCGGCGTCGATCACCGGCTTGACCGAGTCCGCAAAAACCGTGCGCTGCTCCTCGCCGACGTCGCTGCGCGACCAGTAGTCGTATTCGGCGCGGCCAAAGAGGTACGTCGCCTTCGCAAAGGTGGGCACCCAGCACTCGCCGTCCCGCCGCGTATTCCAGCCGACATGATCGACATGAAGGTGCGTGCAGATCACGGTGTCGATGCTCTCAGGCGCAAAGCCGGCATCGGCAAGCTTGAACAGATACGGCGTGTTGAGCTTATTCCAGACCGGAATATGGCGGCCCTCTTTATCGTTGCCGAGACCGGTATCGACCACAATGCGGCGGCCGCCCGCCTCCACCACATAAGAATGGATGCTCATCCGCAGCTTGCCCGCTTCCGTGGCGTAACGCGGGATCAGCCAGTCCATGTCGCGGATGCGGTCCGGCGAGGCTTGCGGCAGGATGAAGCGCGTGCCGCCGGTGCTCTCGACCTCGACGATCTTCGTGATCGTGACGGCACCGACCTGCCACTTCATGCTTTCCATCCCATCCCGGAGCCGCCACAATCGCGGCCCCTATTTATTGTTCTGTGGCCGACAGTGCCATGCGGTCAGGCCGGGTGATAGCCCGCGAAAAAATGGAGCGACCATGAGCTTTCTGGAAGGCATGCTGGGCGAGGTGCTGAAGAACGTATTGAACGGCAACGTATCGCAGCAGCAGCAGTCGCAGCTGCCGGACGTGTTCGGACAAATCCTGAAGAACACCGATCTCGGCTCGATCGGCGGCCTGCTGAAGCAATTGCAGGAAGGCGGCCTGAACAAGCAGGTCGATACATGGCTCGGGAACGGCGACAACGCACCGGTTAACGGCGACGAGATCAAGAACGCGCTCGGCAACGAACAGCTTCGCCAGATCGCAAAGCAGCTAGGCCTTCCGGTCGATGACGTGCTGGACAAGCTCAGCAAGTACCTCCCCGAAACCGTCAACCAGGCGAGCCCCGAAGGCCAGCTCTCCCCGGAACATGCCGCGCAAGGCCGCTCGGGCCGCTAGCACGCCGGGAAAGGATCAGCGGTTACCCGCGCTGATCCCATCCCCCTGTCCGGATTTGCCGCTAGGTTCCCGCAAAACAAAAAGACCCAGAGGGAAACCATGCGTACCCAAGTTGGAATCATCGGCGCCGGTCCGGCCGGTCTGACGCTTGCGCTCCTGCTCCATCGGTTGGGCATCGAGTGCATCATCGTCGAGAACCGCTCACGCCAGTATGTCGAGGCGCGGATCCGTGCCGGCGTGCTCGAACACTGGGCCGCAGCCCTCTACGACGAACTCGGGGTCGGTGCGCGCATGCGCCGGGAAGGCCTCGTGCACGAGGGCATCGAAATCGGAATCAATGGAGTGCGCAGGCGGATCGACTTCAAGTCGCTTGTGAACAAGGACATCGTTGTTTACGGACAACATGAAGTCGTTAAAGACCTGATTCAAGCACGCCTCGCGCAAGGCGGCCCCATCGAGTTCGAGGTTTCGGAAACTTCGGTCCACGATCTGGACACCGACAAGCCGAAAATCCGATTCAAGAAGAACGGCGAGTCCCATGAAATCACTTGCGATTTCGTCGCCGGCTGCGACGGCTTTCATGGCATCTGCCGCCCCAGCGTGCCGGCCGGCGTGCTGACCGAATACGAGCGGGTCTATCCGTTCGGCTGGCTTGGGATCCTGTCGGAGTCCCCGCCCCCGTCCCATGAACTGATCTATTCCTATCACGACCGCGGCTTCGGGCTTTACTCGATGCGCGCTCCCAACATCACGCGCGCCTATCTCCAGTGCGACCCGGAGGAAGATGCGAAGGAGTGGTCCGACGAGGAAATCTGGGCCGAGTTGAAGCGCCGCCTTGGCCCCGAGGGCGACAAGATTTTGCAGACCGGCCGTGTCTTCGAAAAAGGCGTGACGGCAATGCGCAGCTTCGTTACCGAGCCGATGCAGTACGGCCGCCTGTTCCTGGCGGGTGACGCCGCGCACATCGTTCCGCCGACCGGCGCCAAGGGCATGAACCTTGCCACCGCGGATGTCCTGTTCCTGTCGCGCGCGCTCGATGCCTTCTACAAGAAAGGCACGAAAGACCTGATCGACGGCTACACCAAAAAGTGCCTTTCGCGCATCTGGAAGGCGCAGCGCTTCTCATACTTCATGACCACGATGCTGCACCTCAACCCGAAAGACAGTGCCTTCGACCGCAAACGGCAGATCGCGGAACTGGATTACTTCACTTCATCCGAGGCCGCGTCCAAGTCGCTTGCGGAGAACTACGTCGGGCTGCCGGTGGACTGAGCGCCTAGATTCCGAAGGCGTAGCGCGGCGTGCGCTTCGTATAGTCCGCATAGACGCTGCCGAAGCGCGCGAGAAGATAGGCTTCCTCGCGCCGGATGACGCCGTAGTGCATGACGATCGCGAACGGCACGAGCAGGACGAAGATCCAGTCCGACCGGAACAACAGCGCGAAGCCCACCGCAATCACGATAAAGGCGAGATAGATCGGATTGCGCGACGCCGCATAGACCCCCTCGGTAACCAGCGCCAGCGTCGGCTCCCAGGTCGGAATGTTTGTGCCGGCTTTGCGCATCTCGTTGGCCGCGGCGCCGAGCAGCACCACCCCGCTCAACAGCGCACAGGCGGAAGCGAGATACCGCAGGCTCGCTGCCATCTGCGCGATATGGCCGGCAGGATAAAGCTGATCCAGCATCAGGCCGGCCGCCAGCGTAACCAACAGGATCAGCGGCGGCCGCGCGATGACGCCGGCGACGTCGCACTGATCCCCGCTCATTCGGCGATCCACTCCACCAGAAGCTTGGTAACGCGGTCAGGACGCTCCAGCGTCGACATATGCCCGCAGTTCGGGATGACATCGAGTTTGGAATCCGAAATCAGTTCATGCATCTCGGCGGCGGCAGCCGGCGGGGTCAGTTGATCGGAATCGCCGACCACGATCAGCGTTTTCATCTTCAGCTCCTCAAGGAGTGCGCGCGAGTCAGCGCGCCCCATGATCGCGGTCTGCTGGTTGATGTATGCCTCGGCGCCGGTTTCCTGATGCATCGCCTTCACCACCGCGCGCAGCGCCTCGTCGTTACGCCGCGATTCATGGACCAGAAGCGGCCAGAGCGCTTCCTCGCGCTCCGTGGCACGGCCTTCGCGGGTGAGCGCGATGTTCTGAAGCCGCTTCTCCGTCTGTTGAGGCCGGTCGGCCGCGGCCGCCGTATCAATCAGGGCGAGCTTCAGGACGCGATCTCTCGCCTGGCGCAGGACTTCGAGCGCGACGTAGCCGCCCATGGAGAAGCCGGCGAGTGCGAAGCGTGGCGGGGCCCGATCGAGAATGCTTTTGGCAATCGCAGCCATGGAATTGCCCCGGCGATGGTCGGCGACCTGGACCGGACCGAATTGCCAAAGTGCCGGCAGTTGCGGCGCATAGACCCGTGCCGAGCAGTTCAGCCCCGGCACCATCACCAAAGGAATCCCGCCTTCCATGCTCACCCCGTCTTCACCCTGATTGCGTTGCATAGCGGATTAGCAGCATTTTTCATTGACTTCCGCCGATTTCTTCCTATGTTGCAATGCATCGAAGGGCGCTGACTTTGGATTCGCCCCGCTCCGCCCTCGATCCGGCGCTCCTCGCGCGAAGTTCTTACGGCATCCGGCCTGAACCGATGAGGAAGCAGCCCAAGGGCGAGATGGAACCTTAGAACTACATGAACTTTTCCGAACTCGGCTTGAGCCAGAAAGTGCTCTCAGCCGTTGAGGCCGCGGGGTATACGACCCCGACGCCCATTCAGGCGCAAGCCATTCCGCAAGTGCTCAACCGCCGCGACGTTCTCGGGATCGCGCAAACCGGCACCGGCAAAACCGCCGCCTTCACTCTCCCCATGATCACGATGCTCGAGCAAGGCCGCGCGCGTGCGCGCATGCCGCGCTCGCTGATTTTGGAGCCGACCCGCGAACTCGCGGCCCAGGTCG
>JAEZFA010000287.1 GCA_023417665.1 Pseudomonadota bacterium
ACCGGACACGGCGTCGGCAGCTATCTTTCGGTGCATGAAGGCCCGGCCCGCATCTCCAAACTCGGCATGGCCCCGCTTCTGCCCGGCATGATTCTTTCGAACGAGCCCGGCTATTACAAAGCCGGCGGCTACGGCATCCGCATCGAAAATCTTCTTCTCGTGGAAAAGCGCAAAGCCGGCATCGAGAAACCGCTGCTCGGTTTCGAGACGCTGACCTTCGCACCGATCGACCTGCGTCTCGTCGAACCTGCGTTGCTTTCGTTCGAAGAGATTGCCTGGCTGAACGGCTACCACGCACAGGTGCGCGACAAGATCGGCAAGCAACTTGATCCGCAGGACGGCACCTGGCTTGAACAGGCGACCGCGCCCATCGTCTCGTGAGCGTCGAAAAGGAAACGTGACGCCCTTCTGAGCAACGGAACTCTCGGAACCGCGAAGGGTTATCTCCCGGGACGGCTAGCGCGAGAGGTCATCCATGCTTTCGACAATCCTGGTCATACTGCTGATTCTGATTCTGATCGGCGCGCTGCCGCGCTGGGGCTACAGCGCGAACTGGGGCTACGGCCCCGGCGGACTTATCGGCGTGATTCTGATTATCGTGCTGGTACTCGCGCTCGCCGGAAGAATTTAAGCTACTTCCGCCCGATCAACTTGAACCAATCATCCTCGCTTAGCACCGCGACACCGTGCTTTTGCGCTTCCTTCAGCTTCGAGCCGGCGCCGGGCCCGGCAACGACGTAATCGGTTTTCTTCGACACTGATCCCGCGACCTTGGCGCCGAGCCGTTCGGCCATCGCCTTGGCCTCGTCGCGCGTCATCTGCTCGAGCGCGCCGGTAAACACTACGGTCTTGCCGGAAACGGCGCTGTCCTTTGCGACCGCTTCCATCGGCTGGATCGTGATTTCTGTAAGCAGCGCGTCCAGCGCCTTCATGTTCTTCTTTTCCTTGAAGAACTCGATCACCGCCTCGGCCACGATCTTGCCGATGCCGTTGACGTTATTCATCTCGGCAAATGCTTCGGCGTCGCCATTTCCGGCGGCAACAGCCGCTTCGCGCAAGGCCTCCATGGTGCCGTAATGGCGGGCGAGTCGCGTGGCATTGGTTTCGCCGATATGACGAATGCCGAGTGCAAACAGCACCCGATTGAAGGCGATGCCCTCTTTCCGCTCGCGAATCGCATTGAAGAGGTTGCGGACCGAAGTCGCGCCGAAGCCTTCCTCATCTTCCAGCTTCAGCTTCGTGTTGCGCTTCTGCAGCGTGAAGATGTCGGCAGGCTGCCGCACCCATCCCTTTTCGAAGAAGAACTCGATCTGCTTCTCCCCGAGCCCGTCGATATCGAATGCGTTGCGCGACACGAAGTGAATCAGCGTCTGCACCGCCTGTGCCGGACACACGAGCCCGCCGGTGCAGCGGCGATCGACTTCGCCTTCTTCACGCACGGCATGGCTGCCGCAAACCGGGCAGGTCTTCGGGAACTCGTATTTCTTCTTGCCGCGCGGCTTGTCTTCCACGACGCCGAGTACTTGTGGAATGACGTCACCCGCGCGCTGGATGGTAACGGTATCGCCGACGCGCACGCCAAGCCGCTCGATCTCGTCCTCGTTATGCAGGGTGGCGTTCTGCACCACGACGCCGCCGACGGTAACAGGCTCGAGTTTCGCAACCGGCGTCAGCTTGCCGGTACGGCCAACCTGAATCTCGATCGCCTTCACGACCGTCGTCGCCTTCTCGGCGGCGAACTTGTGCGCGATCGCCCAGCGCGGGCTCCGCGAAACAAAGCCGAGCCGCTCCTGCCAGTCCAGCCTGTCGACTTTGTAAACCACGCCGTCGATGTCGTAGGGCAGCGCGGCGCGCTCGCTTTCGATCTTGCGATAGTGCCTGAGCAGTTCCTCGACGCTTTTGCACTTCTTCATCAGCGCATTGACCGGCAAGCCCCAGCGCTTCATTGCGGCAACTGATTCCGACTGCGTGTCCGCAGGCGGCGTGGTTGCCTCGCCCCAGGTATAGGCGAAGAATTTCAAGGGCCGCGCGGCGGTCATCTTCGGATCGATCTGCCGCAGCGAACCGGCCGCCGTGTTGCGCGGATTGACGTAGAGCGCCTTGCCCTCCTTATCCTGCCGCTTGTTCAGCGCAAGGAAGTCGTCCTTGGTCATATAGACTTCGCCGCGTGCCTCGAACACGGCAGGTACATCCTTGCCTTTGAGGTCCTGCGGAATGTCCTTGATGGTGCGGATATTGGCGGTGACGTCCTCGCCTTCCGCGCCGTCGCCGCGGGTCGCAGCAACCGCGAGTTTCCCCTGCTCGTAGCGGATCGAACAGGAGAGCCCGTCGATCTTCGGCTCCGCGGTGATGACAAGTTCGTCGCTCTCCGAAAGCCGCAGGAAGCGGCGGATACGCTCGACGAAATCCGCAACGTCCTCTTCCGAGAATGCGTTGCCGAGCGAAAGCATCGGAACCGCGTGGCGGACCTTCTTGAATTTTCCCGAGGGTGCCGAGCCGACCTTATTGGACAGGCTCGTGAGCGTGCGCAGATCGGGAAACTGCTGCTCGATCGCCTCGTAACGGCGGCGCAGCGCGTCATATTCCGCATCGGTGATGACCGGCGCGTCGTGCTGGTAATAGCGCTTGTCGTGCTGCTCGATCTCGAGTTCGAGCCGCACATGCTCGGCTTTCGCTTCCCTGACGGAGAGCTCTTCGACCGGCTTCGGGCCGCCCGCTTTGGCTTTCTTTGCCATGACCGGATTACGCCGCAGCGCCCGCAATCAGGCGATCTGCCGCTTTCCGCGCTTCGTCGGTGACGTCGGCGCCGGACAGCATGCGCGCGACTTCCTCGCGGCGCCTAGGCTCGTCGAGCGGCAGGATCTTCGTCGACACGCGCTTGCCTCCGCCGACCACGCTCTTTGCCACCATGAAGTGATTGGCCGCACGCGCCGCCACCTGCGGTGCATGGGTGACGGTCAACACCTGCACCTTTTCGGCAAGCCGCGCTAGCCGCGCACCGATGGCGTCCGACACCGCGCCCCCGACGCCGGTATCGATTTCGTCGAACACGAGCGTCGGCGCGGAACCGCGATCCGCCAGCACCACTTTCAGCGCCAAGAGGAAGCGCGCGAGTTCGCCGCCTGAAGCGACTTTCATCATCGGTCCCGGCCGCGCACCCGGATTGGTCCGCACCCAGAATTCGACGCGGTCGATACCGTCAGGCCCTGGCGCCTTCGCATCGGTTTCGATCTGGGTGATGAATTCCGCGCGTTCGAGCTTCAGCGGCGGCAATTCCTTTTTCACCGCCTTGTCGAGCTTGGCGGCAGCAAGCTTGCGCGCGGCCGAAAGCGCGCTGGCCGCCGCATGAAAGTCCGTTTCCGCCTGCTTCGCCGCGGCTTCGAGCGCCTTCAGCTTTTCCTCGCCCTTGTCGATGGATGCGAGATCGCCGGCAAACCGTTCGGCAACTTCCGGCAGCCGATCGACCGGCGAGTTATATTTTCGTCCCGCGGCGCGCAGCGCGAACAGCCGTTCCTCGTTGCGTTCGAGTTCGAGCGGATCGTAGTCGGCAAGCCGCATCGCAGCCTCGAGGCCGCTTCGCGCTTCCTCGATCGAATTCAGTGCCGCCTCCAGTGCCTTGGCCGGGCCGCCCACGATATCGGCCGCTTCCTGCTGCCGTCGCTCGAGCCGGCGAAGCGCAGAGGCGATCTGCGGCACCGCAGAGTCGTGCCCCGAGATCGCATCGAGCACGTCCTTGAGGTCGCCCGCGACCTTTTCCGCGCGCATCAGCGAGGCACGCCGGTCGGCAAGCGCGGTTTCCTCGCCCGGCTGCGGGTCGAGCTTGGTCAGTTCGTCGACCGCGTTGCGAACGTAATCCTCTTCGCGCCGTGCCCGCGCCTGCCGCGCGCGTTCGGCGGCAACCTGCGTTTCCGTTTCGCGCCAGCTTTGCCACAAGGCGCGAACCTGCTCGGCGGCGTCGCTCATGCCCGCAAAGGCATCGAGCAGTGCCCGATGCGCGGCGGGATCGACCAGCGCGCGATCGTCGTGCTGGCCGTGGATCTCGACGAGGCGCGTACCGAGTTCGCGCAACATCTGCACGCTGACCGGACGATCGTTGATGAAGGCGCGGGTGCGCCCGTCCGGAAACTGCACGCGGCGCAGGATCACATCGCCGTCGTCTTCCGGCGCAAGGTCGTTCGCGCGGAGAAACACCCGCGCCGGATGCTTCTTCGGCAGATCGAAGGCCGCAACCACCTGCCCCTGCTCCGCGCCGTCGCGGACCAGACCGGCATCGCCACGCGCACCGAGCGCGAGCGCGAAAGAGTCGAGCACGATCGACTTCCCGGCGCCGGTCTCGCCGGTGAGCACGGATAGCCGCCCGGAAAAATCGACATCCAGCCGGTCGATCAGAACGATGTCTCGGATCGATAGATGCGCAAGCATGAAAGAACCGCCGGACTGAAAAATCCGATTCGGGCCAAGGGGAACGAAACGTGATTGAAGATTAGCCCGACCGCAGCGTCAATTCAGGAAAGGGCAGGATTTTCGACCGCAGGACTAGCCGTTGATCCGCTTCCAGGTCTGGCTGATCCAGGACCCCTTGTCCTCCTGCGGAACACTGCCGCCGGTGCTGACGAGGGCATAGGCGTCCTTGTACCAGGGGCTATCCGGGAAGTTGTGGCCGAGCACGACCGCAGCGGTCTGCGCCTCGTTGACGATGCCGAGCGCAAGATAGGCCTCGACCAGACGCGCGAGCGCCTCCTCGACGTGCCGGGTGTTCTGGTACTTCGTGACCACCGATTTGAACCGGTTGATCGCGCCGGCATAGTTGCGCCGTTTCAGATAATAACGGCCGGTCACCATTTCCTTGGCGGCAAGCTGGTCGCGCGCGACTTCGATCTTGCGCCGCGCGCTGACCGCATATTCGGTGTCGGGGTATTTGCGGATGACTTCGTTCAGCGCTTCCATCGCCACTTCGGTGCGGCGCTGGTCGAGCTCGATATTCGGAATCTCGTCGAACAGTGCGGAAGCCGCGATGTATTGCGCATAGGCCGCGTCCGCGCTGCCGGGATGCAGCGCCACATAGCGCCGTGCGGCAACCACGGCTTCGGTATGCTGCTGGCCTTCGTAATAGGAATAAGCGGTCATCAGCAGCGATTTGCGGCCCCACTCCGAATAGGGATGCTGCCGGTCGACTTCCTCGAATTTCTTGGCCGCGGCCCGGAAGTCCTTCTTGTTCAGAAGCGTCAGCCCCTCGTTATAGAGCTGGTCGGCAGGCTGGTCGGGCAGGAGTTCGTCGTCCTTCTTGTCACCCCAGAGATTGCTGAGGCTGAAGTCGCTCATGCCGAGGCTTCCGCAGCCCGCAAGCGAAAGCCCGAACGGCAGGATCACGAGCGCCCGGAGCGCGAGCGCGAAACCGCCACGGCGAAGCTTGCTGGAAGGAAACATCGGCATGCTTATCTGTACTCTGCGGAAAGAACCGGACGGGCCGCCCTACTCCAGCCGGACATAGCCGGAATAGCCCCGTCCCGCTATGGCGCTAAAGGCCGAATCCGCCGCGATTATGGCTGAAAAAGTTAAGAAAGGTCAGCGCGGTAGGCCGGAGCCACCTGCGCACCGATTTCCGCGTGGCCACGCTGGCGGGCACGGACCGGCTCGGCTTCTACCACCGTCCAGGCCGAGCGGTCGGCAATCAGGGCCGCCACGATTGCGGCATTGAGCTTGTGACCGCCACAGAAGGAGCGATAGCGGCCGAGAATCGGCAGACCGGCCATGGCGAGATCGCCAACCGCGTCGAGGGCCTTGTGACGCACGAACTCGTCGGCGAAGCGCAGGCCTTCCGGATTGAGCACCCGGTCGTCCGCGAGACAGATCGTGTTGTCGAGCGAAGCGCCGAGCGCCAGTCCCGCGCCCCAGAGCTTGGAGACGTCGCGCATGAAGCCGAAGGTACGCGCGCGGGAGAGCTCGTCGCGGAAGACATCCGGCGTAACCATGCCGGCGAAGCGCTGACGGCCGATCGCGGCGTGATCGAATTCGATTTCGACTTCGAGACGGAAGCCTGCGTCATAGGGCATGAGCTCGGCAGTCGCGTTGCCGTTCTCTGCCTTGATCGGCTTCAGAACCTTGAGATAGCGCCGCGGCGCTTCCTGCCGCTCGACGCCGACGGCATCGATCGCCTCGACGAAGCTTGCGGAGCTGCCGTCGAAAGCCGGGATTTCGTCGCCTTCGACTTCGATCGTCGCGTTGTCGATGCCGAGCCCGGACAGCGCGGCCATCAGATGTTCGACGGTGGAGCACTTGGAGCCGTTGGTATCACCGACGACGGTCGCGAAATCGGTATTACGAACGGCTGCGGGGCCCACCGGAATTTTTTTGCCGTGAAGTTTGAATACGATGCCCGTATTCGGGGCGGCCGGAAGCAGGCTGATGCGGCCGGGGGTTCCGGAATGCAGACCGCGGCCCGTGAGGTCCACGCGATCAGCGAGGGTCGATTGAAACTGAACTTGCATTCCCGCCGTAACGAAAGCCGATCAGAAGAAGTGCCCGGCTTTTGCCCCAGTTGATTCCCCGAAGACCAAGGCCACATTTCCCCGTGGTTGCTTGGTGTTGGGGACGATACCGTCTCATTCCGTTGTCACAAGTCACGCTTTCTTACGCATTGTTACGAATTCTTGCCAGCTTCACGGCCATTTTTCGCCATGTTTTCAAGGACCTGGAAGAAAGGTTGCAAGTACCTTTTTCTGCAACTGCCGCTCCCGTGAGCAGCCTTGAAAAAAGGCGCCCCGGTTTTGGCCGGGGCGCCTGATTCTGCACTTCGATCCTCAAGCCTGACGGCGAAGGAAGGCCGGGATTTCCAGGTCATCCTGGCTTTCCACCGGCCGCGGCGCGCGGCTGCCGGGATCCAGCAGGCTCCTGCCCTCGGGGCGACGAACCTTGGTTTCGGCCACCGGTTCGCGGCGGACCGCCTGCGGCGGCGCCATGTCGGCCGAGCCGCTCGCTTCCTTGCGGCTGAAGCTTGAGGCGAGCTTTTCAAGGAGCGTCATCTGGCGCTTCTCGGCATGCTCGTCGGTGGCTTCGGCCTCGCGGGCACGCATCTGGTTCTGCGCAGGCACCGGGAACTCGTCGATCCGCGGCATGCGGGCGCGGAACGGCGGACGCTCCGCCTGCTCCGGCACGTAAGGATCGAGATCTTCCGGCTCCTCGTTGCGCGGGGCCAGCCGCTCCATTTCGTCGAGCAGCGGCTGGAAGAACGCCGGACGCGGCTCGAGCGGACGGATCGTCACCTCGTCGATTTCGGCTTCGACCAGCTGCTCGTCCTCGGCGTAGCTTTCCTCATAGACCGGCTCGTCCTGCGGCTCCGGCTGTACCATCAGCGGCAGATGCGGAACGTCGGCGGTGAAGTTCGTCGAACGCGACGACGGTGCCGGGCGATTGAGGTTGGAGAAGATTTCGCGCGGCGTCATCTCGGCCGCTGCCGCCATGGCGACGGCGTCGATGCCGGTCGCCACCACCGACACGCGCACGATGCCTTCGAGGCTTTCGTCGAAGGTCGCGCCGAGGATGATGTTGGCGTCCGTATCCACTTCGTCGCGAATGCGGGTCGCCGCTTCATCGACTTCGTGCAGTTTGAGATCGCGCCCGCCGGTGATCGAGATGAGCAGGCCCTTGGCGC
>JAEZFA010000307.1 GCA_023417665.1 Pseudomonadota bacterium
ACCGCGATCCGCGAGGACGCCTCGATCAACCTTCGCGCCATTGCCGAGATGCGCGGCAAGTTTCCCGAGCTTGACCTTGTGCTCGTGGAATCAGGCGGCGACAACCTTGCCGCAACCTTCTCGCCGGAACTCGCCGACCTCACGATTTATGTGATCGACGTTTCGGCCGGCGAAAAAATCCCGCGCAAGGGGGGCCCGGGCATCACCCGCTCGGACCTGCTCGTCATCAACAAGATTGATCTTGCGCCGCTCGTCGGCGCCTCGCTGGAGGTCATGGATCGGGACTCGAAGCGGATGCGGGGCGAGCGGCCCTTTGTTTTCGCCAACCTCAAGGCCGGCAAGGGCGTGACCGAAATCTCGGATTTCATTGTGCAGGCCGGGGGGCTTGCCGCCTGAACGCCCGTTCACCCGCAAATCCCGGCGCCCAATCCATTGGCAAGGCAGGACTTTCCGCCTAACCTCCAAAGTTCCTCCTGGTAACTCTTACAGCAAGTTAATCCCGCTGCATTTGCCAGGATGCTAGATAAAGCCATCCGGTTCGCTGGCCGGAAACGCGAATCCCTGCCGGAAGGCCGAAGACTGCATGCCCCAGATGAGCCGGACACGCTTTGTGCTGATTGCCGCCTGCATCGCGCTCGTCGCGGCGGGATTGTGGTGGACTTTCGGTGGCACCGGTCTGCAAACCGCGCAGAAGAAACAGAAAGGCCCGGCCGCGGTTTCGGTGCTCGTCGGCAAGGCGATGCGCAAGGACGTTCCGTTCCGCGTCGAAGCGCTCGGCACCGTGCAGCCGCTGGTCACCGTTTCCATCCGCTCGCGCGTCGACAGTCAGGTCGTGAAGGTTCACTTCGAGGACGGCGCGAAGGTCAAGGAAGGCGACCTTCTCTTCACGCTTGATAGCCGCGCGATCGACGCGCAGATCAAGCAGGCGGAAGCAACGCTCGCCCGCGATACTGCGCAACTTGTGAAGGCGCAACGCGACGTCGAGCGCATTTCCGGTCTTGCCACCAAGGGCACGCTCTCGCAGGTGCAGGAGGCCGACGCCAAAACGAACGTCGAGGTGCTGAAAGCGACGGTCGCGCAGGACGAGGCAAATCTCCAGAACTTGCGCGTAATGCGAACCTATTACGACGTGAAGGCGCCGATCGCCGGACGGATCGGTGTTGCGAATGTTCGGCAGGGCGCGATCGTGCGCTCGGCAGACTCCGGCACGCCGCTTGCGACCATCAATCAGATCGCACCGATTTATGTCGCGTTCGGCGTACCCGAGCGCTTTATCCCCGAACTGCGTGCCGCCGGCGAAAAGGCTATGGTCGAAGTCGCCTTCCAAAGCGAACTGACGCTTGCCGGCGGAAAGGTCGCCTTTATCGAGAACACGGTCGATCCGCAGACCGGCACCATTCTCGTGCGCGGCATCTTCCAGAACAACGATGAAAAGTTGTGGCCCGGCACGCTCGCATCCGTACGCGCGACGCTTCGCACCGATCCCGATGTCGTCACCGTGCCTGCGGAAGCCGTGCAGATCGGACAGAAAGGCGCCTTCGTTTTCGTGGTCGAAAACAACACGGCACGGGTGAAGGCAGTCACGGTTGTCCGCAACGCCGACGGCGACGCCCTGATCAGCGAAGGGCTCAAAGGCGACGAAACCGTTGTCACCGACGGACAGCTTTCGCTGCGTGACGGCAGCCGCGTGGAGATCAAGACGCGGCAGGCGGGCTCGTAGAACGCATGACCCTTTACGAACTTTGCATCCGAAGGCCGGTACTGACGACGCTCCTGATGGCGTCGATCATCCTGGCGGGACTGTTCGGCTACCGGCTGCTGCCGGTTTCCGCGCTGCCGCGCGTTGACTTTCCCACCATCAACATCACGGCCTCGTTGCCGGGCGCCAATCCGGAGGTGATGGCCGCGACGGTAGCGACGCCGATCGAGCGCCGCCTCGCGACAATCGCCGGCATCACCTCGATGACCTCGTCGAGCACGACCGGGTCGACGCAGATCACCGTGCAGTTCGATCTGAGCCGCGATATCGACGCCGCCGCACTCGACGTGCAGTCGGCGCTCTCAGTGGCGCAGCGCGACCTGCCGATCGAGATGCGGACGCCACCGAGCTTTCGCAAGGTCAATCCGGCCGACGCGCCGGTTCTGTTCCTGTCGCTCCTGTCGGACACGCTGCCGCTTTCGGTGGTGAACGAATACGCCGAGACCGTCATCGGCCAGCAGATTTCGCAGATCACCGGCGTCGCGCAGGTCAACGTCTTCGGCGGCCAGAAATATGCCTTGCGCATTCGCATCGACCCCGACGCCATCGCGCTTCGCGGCATCTCGCTGAACGATGTGCAGACCGCCATTGCCTCCGCCACCTCGAATACGCCGATCGGCGTGCTCGCCGGGCCCAAGCAGTACCTCACGCTCGACATGGGCATGCAGCAGGCGGACGCCGAGAAATACAAGGACATCATCGTCGCCTGGCGCAACGGCGCGCCGATCAAGCTTTCCGATATCGCGATCGTCGAGAACGGCGTGGAAAACGAGCGCATCGCCGGGTGGTACAACGGCACACGCTCGATCAATCTTGCGATTTATCGCCAGCCCGACGCCAACACGATCGATGTCGTCGACAGCGTCAAGCGCCGTCTGCCGGAATTTCGCGCCTCGGTTCCCGGAGCGATCAATATCGAAGTCCTGATCGACCGCTCGATCTCGATCCGCAACTCGGTCAGCGCCGTGCAGCGAACATTGCTCGAGGCGGTCGTGCTCGTCGTGCTCGTGATCTTCATGTTCCTGCGCTCGGGACGCGCCACGATCATCCCCGCGCTGGCGCTGCCTTTGTCGATCGTCGGCACTTTCGCGGCGATGTATGTGCTTGGCTACTCGATCAACAACATGACGCTGCTCGCGCTCGTGCTGTGCGTCGGCTTCGTCGTGGACGACGCGATCGTCGTGCTCGAGAACATCTACCGCTATATCGAGCGAGGCATGCCGCCGTTCAAGGCGGCGATCGTTGGTGCGCGCGAAATCGGATTCACCATCGTTTCGATGACCATTTCGCTGGTCTGCGTGTTCATTCCGGTCTTGTTCATGGGCGGGGTTGTGGGACGCGTATTCCGCGAATTCGCGGTCACCATCTCGATCGCGATTCTGATTTCCGGTTTCGTCTCGCTCACGCTGACGCCGATGCTTTGCGCTCGCGTGCTGAAGGCGGTCGATCACAACAAGAAGCCCGGACGCTTCATGCAGGCCTCGGAGCGCGTATTCGAGGCGGCGCTCGACCTTTACCGGCGCACGCTCGACTGGGTGCTGCGGCACCGGCGCGCGACGCTCGCGACCACAGTGGCGACGTTCTTCGTGGTGGTCGGTCTTTACGCCTGGGTGCCCAAGGGCTTTTTCCCGATCGAGGATACCGGCTTCATCTCCGGCACCATCGAGGCGGCGACCGATACCTCGTTCGAGGCGATGGCGGTGCGCCAGCAGGAAGTCGCGGCACTGGTGCGCAAGGACAAGGACGTCGCCTATGTGGTTTCCATCGCCGGCGCGACTGGGAGCAGCCGGACGACAAACACGGGCCGGCTTTTCATTTCGCTGAAGCCGCGCCACGAACGCAATGAAAGCGCGAACGAGATCATTCAGCGTCTGCGCCGCACCGTCTCGCAGATTGCAGGCGTGAAGTCGTTCTTCCAGCCGGTGCAGAACATATCGGTGGGCGGAGTTTCCTCGCGTGCGCTCTATCAATACACGCTGCAGAGCGCGGATACCGATACGCTTTACGCGACCGTTCCGCAGATCGAGGACAAGATTGCGCAATTGCCGATCGTGCGCGACGTGAACTCGGATTTGCAGATCACCAATCCGCAATTGACGATCGAAGTCGACAGTGAGAAGGCGAGGGCGCTCGGCATCGGCGACGACCAGATCCGCAGCGTGCTGTACAGCCAGTACGGCAGCCGGCAGGTCGCGACACTCTATACGTCGACCAACCAGTTTCAGGTCATCGTGGAGGCGCAGCGCCGTTTCCAGCGCGATGAGTCCGATCTGGCGAGAACCTATCTGCGCGCGTCGAATGGCCAGCTCGTGCCGCTGACGGCGATCGCCACCATCAAGCGCACGGTCGGCCCCTTGCAGATTGCGCATCAGCAACAACAGCCGGCGGTGACGATTTCATTCAACCTCGCGCCGGGCGTCTCGCTCTCGGAAGCGGTGGAGGCGATCCAGCGCATCGAGCGCGATTCCAATTTGCCGGCGAGCATTTCCACCGGCTTCCAGGGCACGGCGCAGGCTTTCCGCGACTCGCTCTCGAGCCAGCCGCTCCTGATTCTGGCGGCCGTCCTCGTGATCTATATCGTGCTCGGCATTCTCTATGAGAGCTTCATCCATCCGCTCACAATTCTGTCGGGCCTGCCGTCGGCCGGCATCGGCGCGCTGCTGACCCTCCTCCTGTTCGGCATGGACCTTTCGGTGATCGCGATCATCGGCATCGTCCTGCTCGTCGGCATCGTGAAGAAGAACGCGATCATGATGATCGACTTCGCGATCGAGCGAAGGCGGCACGGCATGAGCGCGGAAGAATCGATCCGCGAGGCCGCACTCCTGCGCTTCCGCCCGATCATGATGACGACCATGGCCGCGATCTTCGGCGTATTGCCGATTGCGATCGGCGCCGGCGAAGGCGCCGAACTGCGGCAGCCGCTGGGCGTCGCCGTTGTCGGCGGCCTGCTCCTGTCGCAATTGCTGACGCTCTACATCACGCCCGTGATCTATACCTATCTCGACAAGTACGATCAGAAGATTTCCGGCGCCATCAACGAGAAGGAGCCGGACGTGCCGCCATCGGGCCGTGGCGGGCAGGAGAAGATCGCCGCCGCCGAATAGTCAGGCGGCCGCTGTCCTGCCGGGCGGAAACAGCCGTTCCATCTCGCGGCGGAATTTCACGGTGTCGTCTTCGGCGATGGCAACGTCGCTCCAGCGCACTGCCTGGCCGGCCGCAACCGGCCGGTTGAGCGTTACGCGGTGCGCGAGCCCGATCGGCAGCGCCCCGGCTGCGAGCGAGTCTTCCGCGCGCATGATCCTGCCATAGACCGTGTAGCCGCCTTCGCCGTCGAGCGTTTCGCCGGCGGCAAGATCGCGCTTGGCGACCGCGGCGACATCCGAGCGGAAGGCGTCGGCGGTCCCGGTCGCTTCCTTGCGC
>JAEZFA010000308.1 GCA_023417665.1 Pseudomonadota bacterium
CAACCACATAGGGCACGATCAATACGACCGTCGAATGCGACAGCCACGGACGGTCGTTGAACACCGCGACGAAGGTCAGCAGATAAAGCGCGAGCGGCACGATCCAGAGGAACGGTGCAGCTGCAACGTCCGTGCTGATATGCGCGGTGACCGCAACCACGAGGCCCGACGGGATGGCGGCAAGCGCAATCCAAGAAAGGCGCGCCGCCCAGTCGGGCTTTGCTTCGGACCGCACCGTTGCCTGCCGCGCGACCGCCCCCGAGGCGCCCACGAGTGCCGCCATTGCGATCAGCACCGCGAGCAGCGCGAACCCCGCCGACCACGCCGCGGTCTGTTCATGCAGCGCAAGGAACGGCTCGATCAGCGTCGGATAGGCCAACAGTGCGGCGAAGGAGCCAAGATTGGAGGCCGCATAGAGCACATAAGGATTGGCCGAGCGCGGATGCCCGCTGTCGGCGAACCAGCGTTGCAAGAGCGGTGCGCTCGCCGCAAGCGCCGTGAACGGCAGCCCGATCGACGCCGCGAACAGCCCGAGCAGCCAGAATTCGATATGCGACGAAGGCGGCGTGCCGAAGCCCTGCGCGATCCCGAGCGGCAGCGTCAGTGCCGCCACGCCGAGCAGGCCGAGATGCACGAAGGCGCCCCGGCGCGGCGACAGGTATTTCGTGAGCCAATGGGCATAGGCATAGCCGAGCAACAGCGCGGCCTGGAAGAACACGAGCGCGACCGACCAGATCGCAGGCGCGCCGCCGAGTTTGGGCAGCACCATCTTCGTGAACATCGGCTGGACTGCGAACAGAAGCAGCGCCGACAGAAACAGGGTCGCCGCGAACACCGCGGGTGCTGCGCGAAACAGACTGGCCGAAAGTGCGGAGCGGTTGGCAGCGAGATCGATCGAGGACATGCGGCTCACGGGCGTTGAGAACGTCCCGCAAAGTCCTAGCGGCAATCCCTTAAATTGCCTTTACGCCGCTAGACCGCTTTTTCCCGATAGATCCGGTCGGCGCGGCGCTCGAAAGCCTCGGCAAAACGCCGGAAGGCGGAGTCGAACAGCGCGCCCATCACCATGCCGAGCATGCGCGACTTGAACTCGTAGGCGATGAAAAAATCGACTTCGGAAGCCCGCTCGTTTTCCGGGCGGAAGCGCCAGCGGTTCTCCAGATGCGAAAACGGTCCGTCGAGATATTCCACCAGAATGGCGAGCTTCGGCCGGTCGAGCGTGACGCGGCTGGAGAACGTCTCGCGGATTACTTTATAGGCAACCGTCATGTCCGCGACGATGATCTCGACCCCTTCGGCCTCCCCGCTCCGCTTGCGAATGTGCAGGCTCTCGCACATCGGCACGAATTCGGGATAGCGCTCCACGTCGGCGACCAGGTCGAACATCCTTGCCGCCGAATGCTTGACGCGGCGCGTGGTGCGATAGGAGCGCATCGGATCAGGCGCGGCGGGTTGCGCTGTCCCGCGCAGCACGCAACTTCACGAAATCGTCGCCCGCGTGATGCGACGAGCGCGTCAGCGGCGAGGACGACACCATGAGAAAGCCCTTGGCGCGCGCGATCGCGGCATAGTTATCGAACTCGTCCGGCGTGACGTAGCGCGCGACCGGATGATGCTTGCGGCTCGGCTGGAGATACTGGCCGATGGTGATGAAATCGACATCGGCCGAGCGCAGGTCGTCCATCACTTGCAGCACTTCGTTGCGGGTCTCGCCGAGGCCCACCATGATCCCGGACTTGGTGAAACTGCGCGCATCCAGTTCCTTCACCTGCTGCAAGAGCCGCAGCGAATGGAAATAGCGCGCGCCCGGCCGCACCGGCAGATACAGCGAAGGCACCGTCTCGAGGTTATGGTTGAAAACGTCGGGCGCCGCCTCCACGACGATCGCAAGCGCACCGTCCTTGCGCAGGAAGTCCGGCGTCAGCACTTCGATCGTGGTGTCCGGGTTGCGGTCGCGGATCGCGCGGATCGTGCGGGCGAAGTGATCGGCGCCGCCATCCGCGAGGTCGTCGCGATCGACCGAGGTCACGACGACATGCTTGAGCCCGAGCCGCGCCGTCGCTTCCGCGACCTTTACCGGCTCGTCGGCGTCGAGCGCCCCCGGCAGGCCGGTCTTGTCGTTGCAGAACGAGCAGGCCCGCGTGCAGGTGTCGCCCATGATGAGGAAGGTCGCGTGCTTCTGCGCCCAGCATTCCCCGATATTGGGGCACGACGCTTCCTCGCAGACGGTATGCAGGCCGTTGCCGCGGACAAGCCGCGCGGTTTCGCCGAACGCGCCAGGACCGGGCGCGCGCACGCGAATCCAGTCCGGCTTCGGAAGAAACGCGGAATCCGCCCGGTGCGCCTTCTCCGGATGGCGCGGCCGGGCGTTCTTCTTCAGCGTGTCGATGACGACGGCCATGGGCTCCGCTTTACATGGTCGAGCGGCGGCTCGCGATCGCACGCCACACGAAGATGAGAATGATTGCGCCAATGCTCGCGGAAATCAGCCCGCGCCAGAAGCCATAGACCGGGATCTGCGCGATTTCGGCAAGCTTGTTGCCGACGAAAGCGCCCGCCACACCGACGATCAAGTTCGTGAACAGGCCGTGGTTGCTGGAGGTCACCTTCTCCGCGATCCAGCCCGCGATGAGACCGATAAAGAGCGTCAGGAAGAAGCCGGCGGTCGGATTGCCAAGCAGTGTCTGTGCGTCGTTCATTGCGTCACCCCATCGTTAAAAAGCGGCCCGTGATCATACATGAATCACCCGGCCATACGCATCCAGAACGCTCTCGTGCATCATTTCCGACAAGGTCGGATGCGGGAATACGGCGTGAATAAGCTCTTCTTCGGTCGTTTCGCAGTTCATCGCGATGACAAAGCCCTGAATGAGCTCCGTGACCTCCGCGCCGACCATGTGCGCGCCGAGCAGTTCTCCGGTCTTCTTGTCGAAGATGGTCTTGACCATGCCCTCGCTCTCGCCGAGCGCGATGGCCTTGCCATTGCCGGCAAACGGGAAGCGGCCGACCCGAATATCGCGGCCCTGCTCCTTCGCACGCTTTTCCGTGAGGCCGACCGATGCGATCTGCGGATGACAATAGGTGCAGCCCGGAATCCGGTTCTTGTCCATCGTATGCGGCTTCAGACCCTTGATCGCTTCGACGCAGATGACGCCTTCGTGCTCGGCCTTGTGCGCCAGCATCGGCGCGCCGGCCACGTCACCAATGGCGTAAATCCCGGGCATGTTGGTTTTGCCGTAGCCGTCGACCGCGATGACGCCACGCTCGAGCTTCACGCCGAGTTTTTCCAGTCCGAGGTTCTCGACATTGCCGACGACGCCGACTGCGGAAATCACGCGCTCAAACTCGATGTCCTGCGCCTTGCCCTTGCCGTCTTCGATCGTCGCAACGACGGAGTCGGTTTTCTTGTCGAGCTTCGTCACCTTCGCGCCGGACATGATCTTCATGCCCTGCTTCTCGAAACGCTTGCGCGCGAACGCCGCGATCTCCTCATCTTCGACCGGAAGGATTTGCGGCAGCACCTCGACCACCGTCACTTCCGCACCCATGGTCCGGAAGAACGACGCGAATTCGATCCCGATCGCGCCCGAGCCGATCACCAGTAGCAACTTCGGAATCTTCGGCGCGACCATCGCCTCGAAATAGGTCCAGACCAGTTTGCCGTCCTGCTCAAGCCCCGGCAGCACGCGCGGCCGCGCGCCCGTCGCAACGATGATGTGCTTTGCCGTGTAGTCGCCGGGCGCAAGCGCGTCTTTCGGCGGATCGCTTTTCAGCCGCGCATCCGGCGCCTTCACCGTGACCTTGCCCGGCGCGGTAATCGTGGCCTCGCCCCAGATCACCGAAATCTTGTTCTTCTTCATCAGTAAGCCGACGCCGCCGTTCAGCTGCTTCGACACGCCGCGCGAGCGCGCCACGACCGCCGCCGCATCGAAGGATACGTTCGAGGCCGAAAGCCCGTAATCCTTCGCGTGCTGCATGTAGTGATAGATTTCGGCGGAGCGCAGCAGCGCCTTGGTCGGAATGCATCCCCAATTGAGGCAAATGCCGCCCAGGTGCGCGCGCTCGACGACCGCGGTCTTGAAACCAAGCTGCGCCGCACGAATCGCGGCGACGTAACCGCCCGGCCCGCCGCCGATAATGAGTACGTCGAAATTCGAATCCGCCATGCTGCACTGCCCAATGGTCTTCGGATGGGCATTTAGCAGGCAAATACGCCGGCGTCAGCCGCAACGCGGAACAACAGCTCCGCTCTCATCGCATGAAGGCCGCCTTAAACCCATGTCAAGCCTTGTAAAACCCGGCATGGAGTGCGTACCCTCCGGTTCAAGAAAACTGCGGCCGGATCAACCGTCCGCAAACTGGGAGAGAACCATGAAACGCCACACGACTGCGGCGGTGCTCGCGCTGGGCATCACTGTTGCTATTGCTACCCCCGCCACCTCGCAGGAAATTCGCCTCATGACCGGCCCGCAGGGCGGTGTATGGGTGCCGCTGGGCGGACAGTTCAAGGATCTTTGGGAAAAAGCCATTCCTGGCCTGAAGGTGCAGAACCTGCCGGGCGCCGGCATCGCGAACGTGCGCGGTGTCGAGGAAGGCAAGGCTGAAGTCGGGTTCGGAAACTCGATCTCGACGGTCGATGCGCTTGCCGGCAAGGAGCCGTTCAAGAAACCGCACACGAACGTCTGCAACGTCGCGACGCTCTATCCGCAGTATTTCCAGATGCTGGTGCGCGCGGACGCGAACATCAACTCCGTCGCCGATCTGAAGGGCAAGAGCATCACCACGCAGCAGCGCGGCAACACCGGCGAGCTCATCACCCGCCAGCTGCTTCAGGTGCACAACATCACCTATAACGATGTGAAAATGAGCTTCGTGTCCTACACGGACTCCGTCGCGCAGATGCAGGACGGCCACGCGACGGTATTCACGCTCGGCACTGCGATCCCGGCCGGCTCCGTGCTCGATCTGGCGACCGCGCGCGACGTCAAATTGATGGACCTCTCGTCCAGCCTCGCCGGCATGAAGAAGCTCAACCCCGGCTACACGCTCGTGACGGTCCCGGCGAACACCTATCCGAAGAACGACAAGGACGTTCAGGTGATCGGGTATGCGACCCACGTCGTTGCCAGCTGCAACCTGCCGGAAAAGACGGTCTATGCGATGACCAAGGCCATCGCCGACAACATCTCCACGCTCGCCTCGGTCTACAAGGGCATCGGCAAACTGACGCCGAAAGCCATGGCCGAAGATATCGGCGTGCCTTTCCACAAGGGCGCCGCCCGCTTCTACAAGGAAGCCGGCGTAACCGTGAAGACCAACTGACCCTATGAAATGAACGGCGCGGAAAAAATCCGCGCCGTTTCTCTATTCAGGCGAAACGCATGACCCCAAGCACCGCGGAAGCTCCATTCTGGAGCAACGCAAGCCTTTTTCGCATCGCGATCACCATTGTCGCGCTGGCGATGGGCCTGTATCACGTCGGCATCATTGTTTTTGGTTCGGCCGAGGCGCTGACATTCCGCGGAATGCACGTCCTGTTCGCAATGACTCTGACGTTGTTGCTCTATGGCACTTTCGCGAGCAAGGACGGCGCACCACCCAGGATCATCAACTACCTGATCGCCGCCGTCGGCATCATTCCCGTTCTCTTCATCATCTGGAACCAGCAATACATCGAAGAGCGGATTCCGTTCGGCATCGACCCGATGACGACCACCGAGATCGTGATGTCGATCATCATGATCGTGTCGGTGCTGGAAGCGACACGGCGCGTCATCGGCCTTGCGCTGCCGATCACCGCGGTCGTTTTTCTCGCTTTCGCATTCTACAAGTTCGGCAGCGAACCCACGCGCATTCTCGAGCAGGTATACCTCGGCACCGAAGGC
>JAEZFA010000329.1 GCA_023417665.1 Pseudomonadota bacterium
CGCCGCAACTCGTGGTCATCAACGGTCTCGGCTTCGAAGGATGGGCAGACCGGCTTGTGAAAAGCGCGAACTACAAGGGTGCGCGGCTGGTCGCGAGCAAAGGCGTGAAGGCGCTTTCCGCCGAAACCGAAGGGCACGGCCATAACCACACGCATAAACACAGCGATCGCTACGATCCGCATGCCTGGCAGGAGGTCGCAAACGTCAGGATTTACGTCGCCAACATCCGCGATGCGCTGACCGGCGTCGATGCGGCGGGCAAGGACATTTATGAGAAGAACGCGGCCGCATACCTGCAAAAACTCGATGCGCTGGAAGCCGAGATCAAAGCGCTCTTTGCCGGCTTGAACGAGAACGAGCGTCGCGCGATCACCTCGCACGATGCCTTTCATTATTTCGGCGACGCCTACGGGATCGAGTTTCTGGCCGCGCAAGCCGCCGGCGGCCACACGCAGCCGAGCGCGCGCGACGTCGCGCGGCTGATCCAGCAGATCCGCAAGCAGGGCGTGAAGGCGGTATTTGTCGAAAACATTTCCAATCCCCGCGTGGTCGAGCAGATCGCGCGGGAAACCGGCGCGAAGATCGGCGGCACGCTTTATTCGGATGCGCTATCGGAGCCGAGCGGCCCGGCCGCGACCTATCTCGACATGATGCGCCACAACGCGAAGACGATCGCATCGGCGTTGCGCTGACCGGGGCCGGCCTTCCGCTACGGCATCAAGGACTATTTTATCCGGCTGCATTGCAGCGCGGGAACGAAAGCCCCGCGGGCGATCTTGCCCACCCGCGGGGCCGTGCATACGCTTGCCTGCAGAAAAAGACGTTCGCGGCCCGCCACGCATGCGGGATCGTGCGTGCAAAAAAACAATCGACAGGTGAGGAAATGATCAAGCGCCCATCGCGAGCGACGCTCGCCGTCGCGGCTTCCGCAATCGTCAGTCTCGGCATGGTTACGCATTCGCTTGCGCAGGCAACGCTGCCCAGGTTTCCGAGTGCGGAGGAGAGCGATCCGGCAAAGCTCGGCTGGATGGTGGGTTCGCCGCCGCCGCCGGACCGGATCATCCGCTTCAACGACGCGAGCATGTATCGCTTTCCGCAGCTACGCTGGTCGTTCTCGAACATCCGTCAGTTGATGCCGACCACGAATGTCTGGCGGGGCACCGGCAATCCGTCGACGCTCTCGCGCGCCGAACGCGACGACATCGATGCGATCACCTTCACGCCGCTCGGCAAAAGCGAGAGCATGACCTGGAAGGATTCGCTCGCCGCCAACTACACCGACGGCATCGTCGTGCTGCACAAGGGCCGCATCGTTTACGAGCGCTATTTCGGCGTGCTGAAGCCCGAAGGCCAGCACATCGCGATGTCGGTGACGAAATCCTTCTTCGGCACCATCGCCGCAATCCTGGTGGCGGAAGGAAAACTCGACGAAACCGCGACCGTGGCGCGCTACGTCCCGGAACTGAAAGACAGTGCCTTCGGCGACGCCACGATCCGGCAACTGCTCGATATGACCACCGGCATCCAGTATTCGGAAAACTACACCGATCCGAAAGCGGAGATTTACGGCCACGTCCGCGCCGGCAACATGCTTCCGCGCCCGCCGGGTTACGCGGGGCCGAACACCTTTTATGAGTTCCTGCTCACGCTGAAGAAGGAAGGCGAGCACGGGCAAAGTTTCTCCTACAAAACCGTCAACACCGACGCGCTTGGCTGGATCATCCGGCGCGTCACCGGCAAGTCGGTCAGCGAAAATCTTTCCGAACGAATCTGGAGCAAGCTCGGCGCCGAGCAGGATGCCTATTTCACCGTGGATCTCGTCGGCAACGAGTTCGCGGGCGGCGGGCTCAACGCGGCGCTGCGCGACTTCGCGCGCTTCGGCGAGATGATCCGTCTCGGTGGCAGTTTCAACGGCCAGCAGATCATCCCGAAAGCCGTGATCGACGACATCCGCAAAGGCGCAAGCAAGGAAGATTTCGCCAAGGCGAATTACAAGCTCCTGGCCGGCTGGAGCTATCGCAACATGTGGTGGGTGACGCATAACGAGCACGGCGCCTTCATGGCGCGCGGCGTGCACGGGCAGGCGATCTATATCGACCCGCAGGCGGAGATGGTGATCGCGCGCTTCGGCTCGCACCCGCTCGCGTCGAACGGCTTCAACGATCCGACGTCGCTTCCCGCCTATCACGCGCTCGCGAAACACCTGATCGCGAACCCGCGCTGACAAAAAAGCCGCGCAGCGGGTTGCTGCGCGGCTCTCAAGCCTTGGCGCTCGTTACCGCAATTGAGTCGGCGGGGGTAGCGGCGGCGCAGATTGCTGCGGCTGCTGCTGTTGCGGATATTGCTGCTGATACTGCTGCTGCGGCGGCTGCTGATATTGCTGCTGCGGCTGGATTTGCTGCGGCGAGGTCTGTACCGGAATGTTCTGCTGCGTGCCGATGACCACGACCTTGGTGCCGACCGGCGTGCGCAGATAAAGATCCGCGATCTCTTCGTTGAGCAACCGGATGCAGCCCGACGACACGTTGGTTCCGATGGTCCACGGCTCCGCGGTGCCGTGAATGCGGTACAGCGTATCCTTGTTGCCTTCGTAGAGATAAAGCGCACGCGCGCCGAGCGGGTTGTCGTAGCCGCCTTCCATGCGTTCGGGCAGTTCGGGCTGGCGCAGCCGCATTTCCTTCGGCGGGACCCAGGCCGGCCATTCGGCGACGCGGCCGACATGCGCGTTGCCGCTCCAGCCGAAGCCTTCGCGGCCGACGCCGACGCCGTAACGGATCGCCTGACCGCCTTCGCGCAGGAGATAAAGGAAGTAGTTCTTCGCATCGACCACCAGCGTGCCTGGCTGCTCCGAATGGCGGAACGACACCAGCTGGCGGCGGAATTCGGGGTTCAGGAGTTCCTGCCGGACCTTGCGAATCGGAAACTGCGCATCGGGAATTGCATCGGGCAGGTACCACTGCTCGATCGCGGCCTTGTCGTTCGGCCCCTGCGGTATGGGCGCCTGCTGGGGACCGGGATTGGGACCCTGCTGCGGGTTGCCGCGCGGGTCGACATTCGCCGGCGGCCGGTCGGTCGGATAGCGGTCTTCCGAACGGAATGGCGGCGGCAGGGTCGGAAAGTTCTGCGCCAAAGCGGTTCCGGTGCCGGCCGCAAAGGCGGCCGCACTGGTGAGAAAGCGCCGGCGCGAAATGGTGTCTCTCATGAAGCGGTGGGTCCTGCTTGAGCCGCATTCTGGAACGGACCGGCAAAGCCGGGTTCCGCTACGCCCTGTTTGCGGTATCTGGCGTGTTTTTTCCACCTTTTGCTCGGGACACGCG
>JAEZFA010000043.1 GCA_023417665.1 Pseudomonadota bacterium
GCCTTCGGCATCTGCTTCCAGCTGCCGGTGATCCTGACGCTGCTCGCGCGGATCGGGGTGGTGACTGCGGCCTGGCTCCGGCAGATGCGCCGCTATGCGATCGTCGCCGTCTTCGTGGTTGCGGCGGTCCTGACGCCGCCCGACGTGATATCACAGCTCGCGCTTGCGGTGCCTACCTTGCTCCTTTACGAAGCGTCGATCTGGCTGGTGGCGGCGGCCGAGAAGAAGCGGGCGGCGGCGCAGGCCGAAGCGGACAGCGCGTCTTCGTCGACCGATGTCTCGGTGCCCCCGGCCAACACACCGAGCACGTAACTTCAAGTAGTACTTTAAGTTAGAATCGTGCGTAATTGGAAACTGTTACGCAGGGCTGACAATGCACGACATTAAGTGGATTCGCGACCACCCCAAGGCCTTCGACGACGCGCTCGAGCGCCGCGGCCTCAGCGCCGGCTCGCCCGATCTGCTCGCGCTTGACGAGAAGCGCCGCGCGGTGATCGCGCGTCTCCAGACCCTGCAGGAGCGCCGCAACGCCGTTTCCAAGGAAGTGGGCGAAGCCAAGAAGGCCAAGGACGAGCCGCGCGCCCAAAAGCTGATGACGGAAGTCGCGGCTCTCAAGGACGAGATGCCGAAGCTCGAGGCCGAGCAGCAGGCCATCGACCGGCAGCTCGACGAAATTCTCGCCGCGATCCCGAATTTGCCGGCTGCCGACGTGCCGGACGGCAAGGATGAAACCGGCAATGTCGAATATCGCCGGCACGGGCAGAAGCCCGACATCGCCTTCAAGCCGAAGCTGCATTTCGAGATCGGTGAGGCGCTCGGCCTGATGGATTTCGAGGCCGCCTCGAAAATTTCGGGCGCGCGTTTCGTGGTGCTCAAGGGCGGGCTTGCGCGGCTCGAGCGCGCGCTCGCGCAGCTGTTCCTCGACACCCACACCGGCGAGCACGGCTATACGGAAGTGAACCCGCCGATCCTCGTAAAAGACGATGCGATGTACGGCACCGCGCAACTGCCGAAGTTTGAAGAAGATCAGTTCTTCGCAGCGCCAGGCGCATTTTCCATCAATAAAGTCGCGGAAATTCTCCGTAGTAAAGCAATAGAGAATGAAATAGACGCGGCTGGCTCTCTGGCAAAGTTATTCGCGAAGATTGAGTACGACCGAGCAGGAGACGACGCCAAGGGAAAATTGGCAGAGATGCTGATGAGCGCGCGGGTACGCCGCTGGCTCATCCCGACCGCGGAAGTCTCGCTCACCAATCTCGTCCGCGAAGACATCACCGACGAAGCAAAATTGCCGATGCGGCTGACCGCCTGCACGCCGTGCTTTCGCGCCGAAGCCGGCGCCGCCGGCAGGGACACGCGCGGCATGATCCGCCAGCACCAGTTCACCAAGGTCGAGTTGGTCTCGATCACGACGCCTGAGCAAAGCGCCGAGGAACACGAGCGCATGCTGGCGTCCGCCGAGAAGGTCTTGCAGAAGCTCGGCCTGCATTACCGCGTGATGACGCTTTGCACCGGCGACATGGGCTTCGCCTCGCAGAAGACCTACGACATCGAGGTCTGGCTGCCCGGCGAAAACACCTATCGCGAAATTTCGTCCTGCTCGAACTGCGGTGACTTCCAGGCGCGGCGGATGAACGCGCGCTATCGCTCGAAAGACGCAAAAAGCCCGCGCTATGTGCATACGCTGAACGGCTCCGGCGTCGCGGTCGGCCGCGCGCTGATCGCCGTGCTCGAGAATTACCAGAACGAGGACGGCTCCGTCACAATTCCCGAGGCCTTGAAGCCCTATATGGGCGGCCTCACGAAGATCACGAAAGCGAACTGAAATTGCGTATTCTTGTCACCAACGACGACGGCATTCATTCGTCCGGGCTTGATGCGCTGGCGCGCATCGCCGCGGCAATTTCAGACGACGTCTGGATCGTCGCGCCGGAATCCGACCAGTCCGGCGTTTCGCATTCGCTCTCGCTTTCCGATCCGCTGCGGCTTCGCAAGGTCGGTGAGAAGCGTTTCGCCGTCAAAGGCACGCCGACCGATTGCGTGATCATGGGCGTGCGCCATGTACTCGAAGACAAGCGCCCGGACCTCGTGCTTTCCGGCGTCAATCGTGGCCAGAATCTCGCGGAAGACGTGATCTATTCGGGCACGGTCGCGGGCGCGATGGAAGGCACCATTCTCGGCATCCAGGCGATCGCGCTGAGCCAGGCCTATGGGCCGAACACGCGCGACAAGCTCTCCTACGACACCGTCGAAGCGCTCGCTCCGGATCTGATCCGCAAGATTCTGAAGCAGGGCTTGCCGATCGGCGTCCTGCTGAACATCAATTTCCCGGATTGCGCGCCGGAAGACGTTCAGGGCGTTGCGATCACGACGCAGGGCCGCCGCGACGCCGAGCTGCTGCTCGTCGACAAGCGTCAGGACGGCCGCGGCTTCCCGTATTACTGGATCGGTTTTCAGCGCATCAAGCGGACCTTCGCCGACGGCAGCGATCTCTCGGCCATCGAGCAGAAGAAAATTTCGGTGACGCCGCTTCGCATCGACCTCACCGACAGGCCGTTCATGACCAAGCTCGCGGCGATGTTCGACGAGAGCGAGCTTACGAACTAGGAAACCGGAAACGGAAGCGGATGGCGGACCGCAACAGGCGCGACGAAGAGTTCGAGCGGAAGAATGCCGAAGCGCGCATGGAGTTTCTGCTCTCGCTCCGGCGCCGGGGCATTCGCGACCTGAAGGTGCTGCGCGCGCTCGAACAGGTGCCGCGCGAGATTTTCGTGGAAGCCGAGCATGCCGGCTCCGCCTATGCCGATCAGGCTTTGCCGATCGATTGCGGCCAGACCATCAGCCAGCCTTTCGTGGTCGCGACCATGACCGAAGCGCTCGATGTCTCGCCGCAGCACAAGGTGCTCGAACTGGGCACGGGCTCGGGATATCAGGCGGCAATTCTCGGCATGCTCGCGAAATCGGTCGTCACGATCGAGCGCTACCGCACGCTTGCCGATCTCGCGTCTGCGCGGCTGCGTGTGTTGGGTCTGAAGAATGTTTCGGTACGCATCGCCGACGGCAGCTTCGGCGCGCCCGACGAAGCGCCGTTCGACCGGATCATCGTGACCGCGGCCGCCGAGAACGTGCCGTCGCCGCTGTTCGATCAGCTCGCGGAGAACGGCCGCATGATCGCGCCGGTCGGTCCGCTCGCCGGCGTACAGGCATTGCGGCTGTTCACGAAAACCGGCGGCAAGGTCGAGCATCTCGATCTCATGTCGGTGCGCTTCGTGCCGCTGGTCGAAGGCAAGGCGGTGGCGCTCTAGCGGCAAGCTTCGGGACTGCCTGCGAATTTTCGCGCCTGCGCCGTTTTTCTTAAGCCGTCGTTTACCTGATCTGACCTATTCCTCAGGCGTGTTGTTGCGTCCTGAGTGAG
>JAEZFA010000095.1 GCA_023417665.1 Pseudomonadota bacterium
CTGGGGCTCGACGCCCTGGTTGCCGTCGAGCAGCGCGATGGCACCGTCGAGGACGCGCAGCGAACGCTCGACTTCAATGGTGAAGTCGACGTGGCCGGGGGTGTCGATGATGTTGAAGCGACGCTTCTTGCCGTCGCGGCCTTCCCAGAAGGTGGTCGTCGCAGCGGACGTGATCGTGATGCCGCGCTCCTGCTCCTGCTCCATCCAGTCCATGGTCGCGGCGCCGTCATGGACTTCGCCGATCTTGTGGGACTTGCCGGTGTAGAAGAGAATCCGCTCGGTCGTCGTCGTCTTGCCGGCATCGATGTGCGCCATGATGCCGAAGTTGCGGTAGTCTTCGATTTTATGTGAGCGGGGCATGTTCTGTCCTCGAGCCGGTGCGCGGCGTTACCAGCGATAATGGGAGAAGGCGCGGTTCGCTTCGGCCATGCGATGCGTGTCTTCGCGCTTCTTGACGGCATTGCCCCGGTTGTTGCTCGCGTCGAGGAGTTCACCCGACAGACGGTCCACCATCGTCTTTTCGTTGCGTTCGCGCGCGGCATTGATCAGCCAGCGGATCGCGAGCGCCTGGCGGCGGTCCGGACGGACTTCCACCGGCACCTGATAGGTCGCGCCACCGACGCGGCGCGAACGGACTTCGACGGCCGGCGCGACGTTGTCGAGCGCCGACTGGAACACGGTCAGCGGCGCAGTCTTGGCCTTCGCCTCGATCTGCTCGAGCGCGCCATAGACGATCGATTCGGCGACCGACTTCTTGCCCTCTTTCATCACCGCATTCATGAAGCGGTTGACGACGACGGAGCCGAACTTCGGATCGGGAAGGGTTTCGCGCTTTTCCGCGCGGTGACGGCGAGACATCGAACGCGCTCCTTACTTCGGACGCTTGGCGCCGTAGAGCGAACGGCGCTGTTTGCGGTTCTTGACGCCCTGCGTATCGAGGACGCCGCGGAGAATGTGGTAGCGGACGCCCGGAAGGTCCTTCACGCGGCCACCGCGGATCATGACCACCGAGTGCTCCTGCAGGTTGTGCCCCTCACCCGGGATGTAACCGATCACCTCAAAGCCATTGGTCAGGCGGACCTTGGCGACCTTGCGAAGTGCCGAGTTCGGCTTCTTCGGGGTCGTCGTATAGACACGCGTGCAGACGCCGCGCTTCTGCGGCGACGCCTGAAGCGCCGGCACTTTATTGCGGTAGCGCGGCGCGACCCGGGGCTTCCGGATGAGCTGGTTAATCGTAGGCATTCGGCCTTCACCCTCTTGTCGCCGAGAACCGCGTCCGGTCCCGGCAGTAGAAAAACGAGCAAACGAAACGTGCGCTGTTTCCGTTTGACCCACGGAAAAGCGCTCATTTGTCTGCACAGAGGACCGGTTTCGGGTTGCCCCGGACCGGTCGTACGACCCTGATCTGACGTCTTAGTAGTCAGAGGCAGCGTCTCGGGGCCCTAGGTCTGCGCTGTTGCGCTGACCGGCGGTCCCGACCGCCTGCCTGCAAATTCGCGGGGGTTTTAGACTCGCTGCGCGGGTTACGTCAAGGCGAAAAGTCCTTGGGAATCGCGGGTTTTTGCGACGCACGCCGGACATCACGCTCCGCATGGCTATGCTGGTTTCCCAAAGCAGCCATCGGAGCGCGGCACCCTACTATAATACCCCTGATTCACGAATCGAAAGACCCGATTTCCGCCCGTTACCAAGCAAGGCCGGCGTTTTCGGAGCGTGTCCAGGAATCGATTCGGACTAGAACCTGCCGGCGAGGCACGCATTGATACACCCCGTGATCTGCCGGGGGCTTACCGACCGCTTTTTGCATTCCTGCTCGCAGAGCGCGTAGGTCCTTTTGGTTTGTTGCGCGGATACGCTTGTCGCCGCGAGCGGCGCGGCAAGAAGCAATGCGATCAATCCGAACTTTATCATCAGACCCCTCCCGGAACTTGTCCTTGGGAGAAACCAAAAGCGGGCGTCCGGAGCATCCCCTAAACTGGGTAGGTTAGCGGTTGTCGTGCCCGAACGCGGCGGCAGCCAACACTGCAACCAGTTCCGCCTGTCGGTTTACCCGCGTTTTCGCGAAGATCATTCTCAGCTGTGTGCGCGCGGTTTCCTTGGAGATTCCAAACTCGCTGGCAATCGCCGATATGTCGCGACCGGCGGCAATCTCGGCGGCTAAGCGTGCCTCCGCCGGCGTCAGATCAAACGCCTTGATCAGCGTTTCGCGCGGCGGATACTTTTGCCGGTCGGGATCAATCAGCACCACCATGGCCTGGCAGGGAGAGAGCAGATCAACCGATAACCCTTCCAGCCGCGTGCAATACGCAAGCAATGGGCGGGCTCCCTCCCGCGGCATCACCACGGGCGGCATGAGCGCCGAGGTCGTGCGGGTCCAGAGCAGCAAGTGGATTGCACTGTGAAGCGCGGCCGTCGCCGTTGAATCCTCGGACGCGATTTTCCTGGCGAAGATTTTGATGCCGTTGCCGATGAGCCTTTGCGCGGAAGCATTAATCCGCACGATCTCGGCGCAGCGATCGAGCATGATCACGGCATTGCCGCTGAGTTCGAACGCGTTGCTTGCGGCTTCGACGCGCGCAAATCCTAGCGACTGCGAGAGCGCAGCAGCAGCTCCAAGCCTTCGCGACAACCGCGCGAGCTTCGACAATTCGTCAGACTGAAACGGCCCCTGCTCCGCCGAACGTTGAATCGAAAGGCAGAGAAAGTCATCTCCGGCCGCCATCCTTACGCCGGCAAACCAGTTCAGGCCGAATGGGGCAAGAAACTCTTGATA
>JAEZFA010000098.1 GCA_023417665.1 Pseudomonadota bacterium
TGTTGGCGACGTAATAGTCCTCGGTCAGCAACTGGCCTGAGAGATAGAACGCAACCGAATCTGGTCCGTGCCGTTCGATAATGTTCCGGAATCCATCGACAACCCGGTCGAGTGCCGCGTCCCACGATGCCCGTTGCAGAACGCCGTCCGCGCCGCGCAGCATCGGATGAAGCAGGCGCGTCTCGAGCCCGAGCGTATCGCCGAGCGCGGAGCCCTTCGAGCAAAGCCTGCCGAAATTCGCCGGATGCTCCGGATCGCCGGCAATCTGCGCGCCGCCGCGGCCATCGGGCTTTGCAAGCACGCCGCAGCCAACGCCGCAGTAAGGACAGGTCGTCCTGACGGCAGGCTCTATGGGCGCCTGCATGTTCATCAGTAAACATCCGCCTGATAGCGCTGCGCCTTCTTCAGCGCGTTGATGTAAGCGATCGCATCCTCGCTGGAGCGGCCGCCATGTTTCGCGACAATTTCCACAAGCGTACGCTCGACGTCTTTTGCCATCCGCTTGGCGTCACCGCAGATGTAGAAATGCGCGCCCGCTTCAAGCCATGCGAAAACTTCGGCGCCTTCTTCGCGCATGCGATCCTGCACATAAATTTTCTCGCTGCCGTCGCGCGACCAGGCGAGCGTCAGCCGGTTGAGCAGACCCGCCGCCTGCATCCCCGACAACTCGTCCTGATAGAAGAAGTCGAAGTCGCTGCGCTGATGGCCGAAGAAAAGCCAGTTTCGGCCTTTCGCCCTCGTCGCCATGCGTTCCTGAAGGAATGCACGGAACGGCGCGATGCCCGTGCCGGGCCCGACCATAATGATCGGTATTTCCGGGTTTTCAGGCAGCGCGAAATTGTGGGCGCGCTGCACGTAAACCTTCAGCACTTCGCCGGGCGCAATCCGGTCATTGAGAAATCCCGAAGCAACGCCCTGCCGCTCGCGGCCGTCGATCGTGTAGCGGACGAGATCGACGGTCAGTGAAATCTTGCCGGGATCGGCTTTTGGACTGGACGAGATCGAGTAGAGCCGCGGCTGCAACTGATCGAGCGCTTCGACGAAAGCCTCCGCATCGGGACGCGCGCCGGGAAACTTCCGAAGCGCGGCAAGCACGTCAAGCGTCGCAGCATCGCCGTCAGGATCTTCGCCGGCCGCAAGTGCCCGCGCCTTGATACGGCGCTCGCCACCGACCAGAAATGAGAGCAGTTGAAATAACGCATCGGGCGCCGGCGCGAGCGAGACATCTTCCAGAAGAACGTCGCGAAGCGCCTTTGCGCTCACGAGCGCCTGCGGGTCTGCCTCGATCTCGGCAATGACCTGATCGACCAGCACCGGATCATTCTTCGGAAAAATCCCGAACGAGTCGCCGACGACATAGTCGAGCCCCGTTCCCGAGAGATCGAACTCGATATGCTGGGTCAGCTTTTCCGAAGCGCCCTTGTTCAGCCGATAACGCGTCGCGAACTTTGCAACCACGGGATTGTCGCGTGAGCGGCCGGGCTCGCCGGCGGGCACTTCGTTCGGCTGCGCTTCAGAGGCGGGCAGCGCGGCAGGCGCCGCATCGCCAAATTCCTCGAACAGCTTTTTCAGCATCCGGTTGGTTTCTTTCCCGCCCGGAACGCACAAGTTGAGCCGCTCTTCCGTTTTCAGAAACAGCGCGTTCGAATAGTCCTCGCAATTATAGCCGCACTGGCCGCAATCCTGCTGCGCCATGGCCGCCATCATCTTGCGGCGAAGCGGCTTGCCCTCCGCAAGCTTCATGCGATCGGCAAGCGGCATGGTCTGGTCATGCCAGGGCGCTTCGCCATCGTCGCCGTCGTCGAGCGGGCCTTTCGGCGCATCGCCGATCAACCCCTTCGCCTGATCCGGAGAGAGCGCCGTCACCTGATCAAGCGAAATCAAGCCGGCGAAGAAGCCGTTCAGCCATGCGCGTTGCTCCTCGGAGAACGGCGCGGTTTCCGGAACGATGGAGGGCAGCACCGGTTGGGCGGTGATCGTCATTCCACTGCCTCCGCATCGAAGATGGCGCGCAGCGCATCCACTTCATGCCGCCGCGAGAATGCGAGAAACGTCTCCTCGCCTTCGCGCTTCGCGAGATAGCCCTGCAACATGCGCGCGACCAGCGGCGGCGCATCCTCCGCCTTGACGTCGCGATAGATTTCGCGCGCGATGGCTGCCTCCGGACCGAAGCCGCCACCGACATGAACGTGATAGCCTTCGACGGTCTCGCCGTCGCCGCCGGTCTCGACCCGCGCTCCGATCAGCCCGATATCGCCAATGTAGTGCTGCGCGCAGGAATGGTGACAGCCGGTGAGATGAATGTTCACGGGCGTATCGAGCTGCACGCGCGCCTCGCAATAGTCGGCAATCGCAGCCGCGTGGCCTTTGGTATCGGAGGCGGAGAAGCGGCACCCCTTGTTGCCGGTGCAGGCGACAAGGCCCGCGCGGATCGACGTCGCTTTCGTCGCAAGACCGAGCGCTTCGATCGCAGCTTCCGCAAGTGCCAGCTTTTCGGCGGGAATTCCGGAAAGCAAAAGATTCTGCCAGACCGTCAGGCGGACATCGCCGTCGCCGACGTCCGTCGAAATCTTCGCAAGTCCGCGCATCTGCGCGGCGGTCATCTTGCCGAGCGGCAGCACGACGCCGAGCCAGAACAGACCCTTCTGCTTCTGCTCATGCGCGCCGATATGCGCAAGACGATCGAAAGGCAGCCTCAGCTTCACGGCTTGCGGCGGCACGCGGGCAAGCTTCGCGCCGAGCTTCTCTTCAACCGCCGCCAGATATTTCTCAAAGCCCCAGGCATCGAGCACATATTTAAGACGCGCCTTGTTGCGGTTGGTGCGGTCGCCGTGATCGATAAAGACCCGCACGATCGCATCCGCAACCTTGCCGGCATCGCCCGGCTTCACGATCACACCGGTGTCGCGCGCGAAATCCCGGTGTCCGGTAATCCCACCGAGCGCGAGCCGGAACCACACACCCGGCTCCACGCCGAAACCGTCTAGCACTTCCACGGCCTGAAAGCCGATATCGTTGGTGTCCTCGAGAACGGGGACGATCCCGGCGCCGTCATAGGCGACGTTGAATTTGCGCGGCAGGCCGTAAAGCCCGCGATCGTTCAGGATGCGGTGATGCCATTCGCGCGCGTATGGCCGGGTGTCGAGCAGTTCCTGCGGATCGACACCGGCAGTCGCCGTGCCGGTGACGTTGCGGATGTTGTCGGCACCCGAACCCTTGGTCGCAAGACCGAGATCGACGATCTCCTCGATCAGTATCGGACCATCTGCGGCCGGGATTTCCCGGATCTGCAGGTTGGCGCGGGTCGTGACATGCGCGTAGCCGCCGCCGTGATGCTCCGCGATATCGGCAACACCGGCGAATTGCCATGCCTTCAGGATGCCGTTTGCAATCCGCAGACGGCACATGAAGAAGTCCTGCGCCGGCGCGACGTAGAACAGGCCGTGATACTTCCAGCGGAAAATATCCTGCCCCTTGGGGTAAGCGCCGCCTTCGGCCTGCTCCTTCAATCGCCCATAGGCATCGAAGGCATGCTCTTCGCGCTTGCCCTTCTCTTCTGCGGCGAGTTTCTTTCCTTCCGTCTCGAAACGCGCCATGGCCGCGAGATGCGCGGCATCCGGGCCCGCCGGCGCGGGCGATCCGCTCTGGCCGTTGACGCCGCGCGCGGCGCGCGCGGTTTGCAGCCCCGAAG
>JAEZFA010000097.1 GCA_023417665.1 Pseudomonadota bacterium
ACGCAAAGCACCGTGTCGCCCCGCGCGAGCAGCCGCTCGCAAAGCTGAGAGCCGATGAAGCCGCCACCGCCGGTGACAAGAACGCGCCGCTTCTTCAGATGCGCAGCCGGCTCTTTCATGGTCGCAATCCCTGTATATCGTTGCGCGGTTGACGCAGCACGAACGCTACGGCCGCTTGGGCAGCCGTGATGCTCCTCCCGACGTGAATGCGGTGTGAATTTCGATGTGCCGAACGTACCGATCGAAGCCGATCGCTACACGTTTCGGTGATCGCTCACGCGCCCCTGCCCTTGAAGGTTCGTTCGCAGCCAGCCTCCGCGCCTGATTTCTGTAAACCCATTGCCGGGCATATTATGCGTGAAATCAGGAATTTAGATAGAGCGTCGAACGCTTCCGAAGGCTCCCGGGAGTTCCATTCGTATTGCCGGTTAACGGGCGCCCTGACCTTGCCCGGATCAGGCGGTGAGTCCGATCGGCGCCATAGCGGAAAGGACGTGCTTGCGGTGCCGGGCAGATGCAGGCGGCGTGTTTCGGAGCCTGGTTTTCACGGGCGTTTCGCGCGGGCGAACGGCAGCTTCGATCGCGGGAATTCCAGTTCGGCTTCCGGGGGCGGACCCTCTGCCTGCGTATATGCCTGAGCCTACGCGGCGTGAAACTGGTGAGCCCGGATGGGATCGAACCATCGACACCCTGATTAAAAGTCAGGTGCTCTACCACTGAGCTACGGGCCCTGCCGGGGCGGACTGGTACGAACCCATCCCATGCCCGTCAAGGCACGAAGGCGCAGTTCTACGAAATGACGGTCTGTGGCAACAGAAAAGGCCCGTCGGGCACGCCGCGGACCCGGGCCTCGACGCTGTAAAGCGCGCGGATCAGCTCATCCGTGAGCACTTCAGCGGGCGTTCCCGACGCAATGACGCGGCCGTCACGCATCGCGACGATTTCGTCCGCGACCATCGCCGCCAGATTGACGTCGTGCAGGATCGCGAGCACGCCACCGCCTTCGGCGGCATGCTGGCGCGCGATTCGCAGGGTCGCGAGCTGGTGCGGAAGATCGAGTGCCGAGGTCGGCTCGTCGAGCAGCAGATAGCCCTTCCCGCCGTTCGCCCAGAGCTGCACCAGAATTCGCGCAAGCTGCACGCGCTGGCGCTCGCCGCCGGAAAGCGTTTCGTAAACCCGCTCGCTGAAATGGCTGAGATCCACCGCATGCAGCGCACGCGTAATCAGCCTGCCGCCGTCGCTGCGGGAAAAATACTGCGGCAAGCCCAGCGCCACGATTTCTCGCGCGAGAAACGGAAAAGCCACCACGACCGATTGCGGCAGTACTGCGCGCCTGCGCGCGAGCGAAACCGCATCCCATCGCGACAGGTCCGCGCCTTCGAGTGTCACCGTGCCCTGAAATTCGCGATGCTCGCCGGCAAGCACCTTGAGCAAAGTGGATTTGCCCGCGCCGTTCGGACCGACGATCGCCACGACCTTGCCTTGCGGGACCGAAACCGTGGCTTCGTGAAGGATCGCCTTGGGACCGACGTAAAAGGAAATGCCGCGCGCTTCGTACATCGTCAGGCTCCGAGCGACGCGCGATGACGGCGCAGCAGCCACAGGAAGAACGGCGCGCCGATCAGCGCCGTCACGACGCCGAGCGGGAGTTCGGCGGGCGCCGCGACGACCCGCGCGAATACATCCGAGGCGGTCAGAAGGCCCGCCCCCAGCAAGGCGCTGCCTATGATCAACGTGCGATGCGCCGGTCCGGCGCTCAGGCGCAACAGATGCGGCACGACGAGACCGACGAATCCGATGATGCCGCTTACCGCAACCGCCGCGCCGACGCCTGCCGCGACGACCACGATTGCAACGCGCTTCAGGCGCTCGACATTGACGCCGATGTGAAAGGCTTCGGCCTCGCCCAGCGCAAGCGCATCCAGCCCGCGCGCGAGCCACAGCGAACCGCCGATCAGCGCGATCATGAACGGCAGGATCATGCCGACCCGCGGCCAGGTCGCGCCGCCGAGGCTGCCGAGCGACCAGAACGTGAATTCGCGCAGCTGCTGATCGCTCGCCACGAAGATGATCAGGCCCGTCGCAGCCCCTGTAAGCGAGCCGAGCGCGATGCCCGCGAAGAGCAGGCTCGCGACCGCGGTACGGCCATTTCGGCTCGCCATGCGATGGAGCAGCAGCGTCGCAACCAGACCGCCGCCAAAGGCGGCAAGCGGCAGTGAATAGTTGAACAGCCAACGCGGTACGAAGCCGACAACGAGATTGCCGAACACGATCCAGGCGACGGCAGCCAAGGCCGCTCCCGACGAAACGCCGACAATCCCGGGATCGGCCAGCGGGTTTCTGAACACGCCCTGCATGACCGCACCGGCCACCGCCAGCGTGCCGCCGACGCAGGCCGCGAGCAGCGTGCGCGGAAGCCGGATGTCGAGCACGACGATTGCGTCGCGCATATCGAGGCCGGTGGTTGCACGGATACCGAACAGCGCGTCCCAGAGAATGCCGCTGACTTTTCCCGGAGGGATAACGACCGGGCCGATCGCGAGCGATGCCAGCAGTGCTGCGACGAGCACGACCGCGCACAGGATCAGCACGGCGCGCGTCAGCCCCATGCTGCGCGAGGCTGCGCTGAGCGTGGTATCGCCGGTCGTCATTTGCTGTGGATGGAAGCTGCTTCAGTCCAGGGCCGTGGCGGCAGCTTCGGCAGATCGAGTTCGGGATAGATTTTGGCGGCGAAGTCGCGAATCGCCTGCGCGGTCCGCGGTCCGAATGACAGATAATAAGACGAGATCAGCACAAGGCGCTTGTCCTTCGCGGCGGGGGTGCCGGCAAATGCCGGCAGCGCGAAGACCGCGTCCTCGCTCATGGCGTGGCTGCGCTCGAGCAGCATCACGATCGCATCCGGCTGCGCGGCAAGCGTCGCCTCGGGCGTCGCCGGCTTGAAGCCGCTGACGGCGGACATGGCATTCTCGATGCCGGCCAGATTAAAGATGCCGTCCACGCTGGTGGCCTTGCCGGCCACGGTCGGCGCGTTGCCGGTCGAAAGCACGAAGATCGCGCTGCGTTTCTGCTTGATTTTTCCGGCAAGCATGGCCCGGGCGGCGGTCATGTCTTCGCCGACTGCCTTTGCCAGTTGCTCGCCCTTCTCCGGCACGCCGAGCGCCTGCGCGACCGCGCGGATCTTTTTCAGCACCGCCGCTTCGTCGGTGCCTTCCGGAATCAGCACGAAGGGCACGGCGGCGCGTGAAAGCACTTCGACCGCATCGGCGGGACCGGAACCTTCGATGGCAAGCACCAGCGTCGGCCCGAGCGACAGCACGCCCTCAGGCGCCAGCGCGCGCATATAGCCGATGCTCGGCAGCTTCTTGATGTCGGCCGGATATGTGCTCGTAATATCGACCGCGATGACCTTGTCCCCGAAACCAAGCGCATAGACGATTTCGGTGACGGCGCCGCCGATGGTCACGATCCGGGAGGTGTCGGCGATCTCGACCTTGCGGCCGACGGCATCCGTGACGGACCAGGCCCCGGCAGTCGCCATGACCGATGATGCCAGCAGCATCGCGGCGGCGACGGCTGACTTGAAGGAAAAATTCCGGCTCATTTCGTAAGGATCAGCTTGTTCAGTGCGGTCAGGCGCAACCGATAGACTTCGCCTTCATGCCCGATTGTGATTTCTTTGGTTCCCACGAACAAGTCGCGGCTTTCCAGCCGATTGCTCGAGATTTCAATCGTCCGATGGTTACTCACGCCGGTTTCCCCGCGCGTGCCGGTCGCAATCTGGTCTGCCTTTGTCGGCATCGAGGTATTGTCCATCGCCTGACGTCTGTTTTGAACGGTTCTTAACTGCACTAGTTTAGAACGAGTTTTATGTAGTGATTTCAATCACTTGACCGTAGTAGTCCGAATTGTTACGCATAGCAACTAGTTTGCGGAGCTGGGGCTCCGCCAATGCCTGCCAGCTAGCCGCAGCGCGTTTCAGTTGCAGCCCGCAAGCTCCGGCGAAAAAAAATACAACGTGTGGGGCTTCAAATGGTTTGGACAACAAAGCGCAACGTTGCGCGATTGGGCAGCGTATCTGCGTTTGCTTTACTCACTTCTTCTCTGCTGGCGCCTGCGATTGCGCAGGTGACGTTGCTCGATGCGATCACGATCATCGCAACGAGAACCGAAGAGCTTGCAATCAATGCGCTGGCGCCGGTGAGTACCGTACGCGAAGAGCAGATTCAGCAGATTCAGCCGTCGCGTACGCACCAGATTTTCTTCGGCATTCCAGGCGTGACGACGGAAGCGACCGCGCAGGATCCGGCGACTGCGATCAACATCCGCGGCTTGCAGGATTTCGGCCGCGTCGCCGTCTACGTCGATGGTGCGCGCCAGAACTACACGCGGCTCGGGCATGACGGCGCCGGCAGCTTCTTTCTCGAGACGGAGCTTCTCGCGGACGTCGATATCGTGCGCGGCCCGACGTCCAACATTTACGGCTCCGGCGCGATTGGTGGTGTCGTCACGTTCCGCACCAAGGATGTGAACGACATTCTGCAGCCCGGGCAGACCTGGGGCATTCAGACCAACGCAACGGTTGGCACCAACGGGTTCAACGGCGTCGGCTCGATTTTCGCGGCCGCCCGCATCAGCCCGAACGCCGAATTCATCATCGGCGGCTCGGTGCGCGACCAGGACAGCTACAGCTCCGGCAACGGCACCAAGATCTACAACTCCGGCCAGGAAGTGCAGACCTTCCTGACGAAACTGACCTTCCGCCCGGCGGAAGATCATCAGGTCAAGCTTGGCGCGGTGATCTACAATGCCGAGTGGAAGAGCGGTACCGAACCGGGCACGCCGCTGCCTGCGAGCAGCAACGAGCGGGGCTGGGAATCGCTGAACATCACGACGACCGCGAACTGGAAGTACCGTCCGGCCGCCAATCCGCTGATTGATTTCGACGCGAACCTCTACTGGAACCGGGTCGATGTGCAGAGCACCCTCTTGCGCTATTTCGGCGCGCCGTCGGTAACGACGCTCGGAATTTTCGGTCCGGTCGGTACGCGCACGAATTACATCATTGATACCGTTGGCTTCGACGTGAACAACACCTCGCGCTTCGAGGCCGGACCCTTCCGCCACGCCATTACCTACGGAATTGATCTGTTCAACGATCGCGTCGACAATACCGCGACTGCCGGCTTCGGTGCCGGCTACAATCCGCGCGGCGACCGCACGGTGAGCGGCGGGTTCATCCAGTGGAAGGCCAACTATTCGACCTGGTTCGAGGTCATCGGCGGCCTGCGTTACGATCGTTTTGCCTTCAGCGGCCTCGACGTCACGACCGGCAATCAGGTCGATAATGACGGCGATCGTCTGTCGCCGAAGATCACGATCGGCGTGACGCCGTTTGCCGGCTTCCAGCCTTACATCAGCTACGCCGAGGGCTATCGCGCGCCGGCAATCACCGAAACGCTGGTTTCGCAGCAACATCCGGGCGTGCTGGGAGCGAACTTCCTGTTCCTGCCCAACCCGGACCTGCGACCGGAAGTCGGCAAGAACACCGAGATCGGCATCAACTTCAAGCGTGACGACCTCTGGGTTGCGGGCGACAAGCTGCGGGTAAAGACCAGCTTCTTCCGCAACAACGTGGAAGACTTCATTGACACCCAGACTGTGTTGATTGGCCCACCCGGCTCGATCTGCCCGCCGCCGCCGCCGGGACCGCCCTATTTCTTCTGTCAGCAGTACCAGAACATCGCCAATGCACGCATCGAAGGCTTCGAATTCGAAGGCATGTATGACCGTGGCGACTGGTTCTTCGGGCTCGCCGGCCATCACATCAAGGGCCACGATCTCGACACCGGCAACCCGCTGGCGAAGATCCCGTCTGACATGCTCGCGACCACGATCGGTGCGCGCTTCTGGGATCGCAAGCTGCAGGTCGCCGTGCGCTGGGCTGCGGTTGCGGCGAAGAAGCTGAGCGATCTGCCGCCGGGCACTTCGCCGAACGTTGCGACGGGAAGCTACAACCTCGTCAATCTCTACGTCGGCTATCAGGTCGATCCGACGCTGCAACTCGCCTTCTCGGTCGAGAACCTGCTCGACGAGCAGTCCACGATCTACACCCACGAGTATCCCTCGGCGGGACTGACGGCGAAGATTTCGCTGCGCAAGACCTTCGGCCCGGCGCCGGACCTGACCGCGGTGAACAACCTGCAGACGGCGCAATACCGCCCGCAGGCGGCGCGATAAAATAATCCGGCGGAGCCGCGTCCAGCGGCTTCGCCTGAATACCGCTCCTCCGGGAGCGAACTGCCAGAAGTTCCTGCTTCCGTTGACCTCCGGAAGCAGGAATTTCACGCGTCTTTGAAAAGCCCTTTCAGAGCGCTAAGGACCCAGCAAACGCGAGGCTAAAAGGAAAGAACCATGTTTATTGCGATGAACCGCTTCAAAGTCGTGCACGGACGGGAAGAAGATTTCGAGCGCATCTGGCGCGAACGGGAATCCTATCTCGACACCATGCCGGGCTTCATCGAGTTTTATTTGCTGAAAGGTCCGAAGAAGGACGATCATTCGCTCTACTCGTCGCACACCACCTGGGCAACGAAGACCGATTTCGAAAACTGGACGAAGTCCGACGCGTTCCGCACCGCGCATGCCCGCGCCGGCAACAGCTCTCCGTCGGCGCCGATGTATCTCGGTCATCCCGAGTTCGAAGGCTTCGAGCCGGTGCTGACCCAGGGCAAGAGCAACAAGGCCGCCTGACACCGTCATGATCGGCAGCGCACCCAAACCGTTGCGGCGAGACGACGAAGCGCTTCCAAGCGCGACCGTCCTGCCGTTCCGGTTGCGCGCCAGCCGCTCCGAACCCGAAATCACCGGCGCCACGGCGCCGGTGGTCGAACTTGGACGTCCGGTTGCCGCTCTTGCCAACGACAACGCGCAATCGCCGGCGCGCAGCGAGATTTCCGTCGCCGAGCGGCCGACGGTCGCTCATTCGGTGCTGCGCAGCTGGCTCGGCCAGGCGCTGATCGCAGCGGTACTCCTGCATCTCGTCGCGCTCGCCGCCCTTCACATTCAGTTCGTGAGCGATGTCGAGCGGGCCGCGAATACCGGCGGCACCGTCACCTCTGACGGATCGCTCGTGATCGAAGTCGAGGTGATGGCGGATACGCAATTGCCGCCTTCGAAGACGGCAACGAACATGACGGCGCCAGACGCGACGACCCAGACCAATACCCCGCCGGTCGAAAAGCAGGAAGAAAAGCAGGAAGAGGCGCAGAAGGTCGAAGCCGCGCCCGAACAGGCCCCGCAGCTCGCTCTGCCGACCGAAGAAATCGCGGCGCCGCAGAAAGCCGAAACGGCTTCCGTCGCGAAATCACCGAACCAGGAAAAGCCCGAGGAAAAGAAGCCCGAGGTCAAGCAGGTTCAGAAGCAGAAGACCGTCGAGAAAAAGAAAAAGCAGCAGCCCGCCGCGCCTAGCATCGCCGCCGCGCCGAACCGCGCCGCCGCCAATCGCAGCAACCAGAACAAAGGCGGCGCCAATGGCGTGCGCCATACCGGCGGCAATGCCAATGCCTCGTCCTACAGTGCCATGGTGCTCGCGCATCTGCAGCGTTTCCGGGTTTATCCGACACAGGCGCGCGCGGCCGGCGTCACCGGCGTAAGTACCGTTCGATTCACGCTTGGTGCGAGCGGCAACGTGGTAGCCGTTTCGCTGGCGCGCAGCAGCGGCGCCGGCGCACTCGATCAGGCCGCACTGGCGATGGTGCGCCGCGCCTCGCCTTTCCCCGCGATCCCGCCGGGCCTCGGACGCAGCAGCATGACCTTCGCGGCGCCGGTCCGTTTCAATCTTCGCTAGCTCACGCGCGTTCGGCGTCGCCTTTCGCCCAGTCCGCCACGGTTTCGACAGCGAATTGCGCGAGCCGTCCCTGCCCGATTGCATCGCGCATTCCGGCCATCAGCGACTGGTAATAGGCGACATTCACCCAGGTCAGCAGCATCGCACCGAGGATTTCGTTCGCCTTGATGAGATGGTGCAGGTAGGCGCGCGAATAGTCCCGCGCGGCCGGGCAATCGCTCGTCTCGTCTATCGGGCGCGGATCTTCCGCGTGGCGCGCATTCTTCAGGTTAAGCTGGCCGAAACGCGTAAAGGCGAGCGCATGCCGGCCGGCGCGGGTCGGCATCACGCAGTCGAACATGTCGATCCCGCGCATGACCGCCTTCAGGAGATCGTCCGGCGTACCGACGCCCATCAGGTAGCGCGGGCGATCGGTGGGCAGTGCCGGCATGGTTGCCTCGATGGTCGAGAGCATGACTTCCTGCGGTTCTCCGACGGCAAGGCCGCCGATGGCGTAGCCGTCAAAGCCCATTGCCGTGAGCTCGCGCGCGGATTCGAGCCGCAGCGGCACCGACGCGCCGCCCTGCACGATGCCGAACACCGCGCGGTCCTTCGGCGTGCCGAATGCCCTTTTCGATCGTTCGGCCCAGCGCAGCGATAGCCGCATCGCGCGTGCGGTTTCCTCGTCGGAAGCCGGCAGGCGCACGCATTCGTCGAGCTGCATCGAAATATCCGAGCCAAGCAGCTCCTGGATCTCCATCGCCCGTTCGGGCGTCAGTTCATAAGCCGAACCGTCGATGTGCGAGCGGAAGCGCACGCCGTTTTCGTCGAGCGTCCGCAGCTTTGCGAGTGACATCACCTGAAAGCCGCCGGAGTCGGTCAGGATCGGACGGCTCCAGTTCATGAACTTGTGCAGGCCGCCGAGCTTGGCGATGCGCTCCGCGCCCGGGCGCAGCATCAGGTGATAGACGTTGCCCAGCACGATGTCGGCGCCGGTCGCGCGCACGGTTTCCGGCAACATGGCCTTTACGGTTGCGGCGGTGCCGACCGGCATGAAGGCCGGCGTTCGGATCGTGCCGCGCGACATGATCAGGTCGCCGCGCCGTGCCGCGCCGTCGGTGGCATGGATATGAAACTTCATCGGCGGCTTTTAGCGCGGCGTTTCGGGGAAGAGCAAACAGGCGTCGCCGTAGGAGTAGAAGCGATAGCCGGTGGCAATGGCATGCGCATAAGCGCGTAGCATACGCTCGCGTCCGGCAAAGGCGCTGACCAGCATGAAGAGCGTCGAGCGCGGCAGATGGAAGTTCGTGAGCAAGGCATCCGCCGCGCGAAAACGATAGCCCGGTGTAATGAAGATATCCGTCTCGGCGGCAAAGGGAGCAATCGTTCCGTCCGTTGCGGCAGCGGATTCCAGCAGCCGGAGCGCGGTCGTGCCGACCGGCACGATGCGGCCACCCGCGGCGCGGGCCGCATTGATCCGCGTGGCGGACGCCGGCGTGATCTCTCCGTACTCCGCATGCATTTTATGGTCGGACACCGCATCGGATTTCACCGGCAGAAACGTGCCCGCACCGACATGGAGTGTCACTCGCGCGATGCCGATGCCGCTCTCGGCAAGCAGTTTCAGCATTGGGTCGGTGAAATGCAGGCCTGCGGTCGGTGCTGCGACCGAGCCTTCATGCGTGGCGAAAAGCGTCTGGTAGTCGCGCCGGTCGCGCTCGTCGTCGTCGCGCTTCGAGGCGATATAGGGCGGCAACGGAATATGCCCGAGCGCTTCGATCGCCTCGTCGAGCACCGCGCCGTGAAAGTCGAAGCGAAGCAGAATTTCTCCCGCCTCGCCTTTCTCCTCAACCGTCGCATCCAGCGCGCCGAGCAGACAAACGCGGGACTCGTGTCCGAAGCGGATACGGTCGCCGGCCTGCAGGCGCTTCGCGGGCTTTGCCAAGGCCCGCCAGCTTTCCGGGCCGACGCGCTTCAGAAGCGTTGCCTCGATCCCGACGCTGACACCATTGCGTTCGCGCGTACCGATCAGCCGCGCCGGGATCACACGCGTATCGTTCACGACCAGAAGATCGCCGGCGCGCAAGAGCGAAGGCAGGTCGCGAATGTGCTGATCGACGAGTTCCTGCGCGGCATCGGGCCGGACAACCAGCAGGCGTGCCGCATCGCGCGGCTCTGCCGGCCGGAGCGCGATCGCTTCCGGCGGCAGTTCGAAGTCGAAATCGTCCGTGCGCATGATGATTGCGGGCGTAAGCCGCCCGCGCGCGTCAGGCCGCCATCTTGGCGGAGACGATCTTGTCCGGGTTCTGCACCGGCTCGCCGCGCTTGATCTTGTCGACGTTTTCCATACCGGAGGTCACTTCACCCCAGACGGTATATTGACCGTCGAGGAAGCGGGCATCGTCGAAGCAGATGAAGAACTGGCTGTCGCCGGAGTCCGGGTTCTGCGCGCGGGCCATGGAAACGGTGCCGCGGACGTGCGGCTCCGAATTGAACTCGGCCTTGAGCTTCTTGCCGGAGCCGCCGGTGCCGGTGCCATGCGGGCAGCCGGTCTGCGCCATGAAGCCGTCGATCACGCGATGGAATACGATGCCGTCGTAGAAGCCTTCGTTCACAAGCTCCTTGATCCGCGCGACGTGACCGGGCGCAAGGTCCGGACGCATCTTGATCGTCACCGGGCCCTGGGTGGTTTCGAGCAGCAATGTGTTTTCGTCAGCCATGACTTTGTTCCTTACTGGCCTGCGACCGCGCGAAGGATGCGGTCGGGGTTGCGGGGCGGTTCGCCCTTGTTGATCTTGTCGACGACATCCATGCCGGAAACGACCTCACCGATCACGGTATACTGGCCGTTCAGCGAAGACTGTTCGGCGAACATGATGAAAAACTGGCTGTTCGCCGAATTGTTGTTGCCGCCCTTGCGCGCCATGCCGACTACGCCACGACGGAACGGCACGGAAGAAAACTCCGCGCGCAAATCGGGATAGGTCGAGCCGCCGGTGCCGTTGCCGTGCTGGCCGTCGCCGGTCTGCGCCATGAAGCCGTCGATCACGCGATGAAACGGCACGTTGTTGTAAAAGCCTTCGCTCGCAAGCAGTTGCAGACGCTTGGCGTGGTTCGGCGCGATGTCCGTGCGCAGGCGAATGACGATATTGCCTTTGGTCGTTTCCAGCGTCAGCGTTTGGCCGCCGGTTCGGGGCTTGGCCTGCGCGGTCTTGCGCTCCTTCGGCTGCGCCTTGGGCTTGGCCTTGGCTTCCGGCGCCGTGCCGCGCCAGGGATCGAAATTTTGCTGGGCGTTGGCCGCGAGCGGAACCGCGAGCGCGCAAAGCAAAGCAAGCAAGGTGATCTTACGCATTGAGAAATCTCCGACCGTTATCTGGTCTTGTCGAACTGCACCGCGAGCTTCTTCGCGACGAATTCGGGCACGAATTTGGAGACGTCGCCGCCCATGGCCGCGATCTGGCGCACCAGCGTGCCGGTGATGTGGCGTGTGGCGGGGGTCGCCGGCACGAAAATGGTCTGAATCCGGGGCGCCATTTCCCCGTTCATGCCGCTCATCTGCATCTCGTAGTCAAAGTCGGTGCCGTCGCGTAAGCCCCGGATCAGGAGCGTTGCCTTCGCCTTCTTGCAGGCGGCGATCACGAGGCCGTCGAAGGTGACCGTCTCGATCTTCACCTTATAGGTCCGCGCGATGGACGCGCTCGCCTTTTCGATCATGGCCTTGCGTTCGGCGGCCTCGAACAAGGGTTTCTTGCCGGGATGAATGCCGATCGCGACCACGAGGCGATCGCACATGCGCGCGCCCGCCTCCAGGACGTCGAGATGTCCGTTGGTGATCGGGTCGAAGGTCCCGGCGTAAAGGCCGATGCGTTCCATGCCGACTGGTTATCCCTCTGGTGCAGGTTCGACAAGGCTGCGTCAGCCCGCGTTGCTGTCCTCGTCCTCGCGAATGCGTTCGACCGAAACGACCTTTTCGTCGTCGGCGGTATCGAACACGATCACGCCCTGGGTCGAGCGCCCGGCAATGCGGATGCCCGAAACCGTGGTGCGGATCAGCTTGCCGGCGTCGGTGACGAGCATGATCTGGTCGGTTTCTTCCACCGGGAACGAGGCAATCACGAGACCGGTCTTGCCCCTGATCGCGCCGCCCTTCTTTTCGCGGACGTCCATGGCGACGATGCCGGACCCGCCCCGGCCGGTGATCCGGTATTCGTAGGACGAGGTGCGCTTGCCGTAGCCGCGCTCGGTCAGCGTCAGGATGAACTGCTCGGCAGCACCCATCTCCGCGTAGCGCTGCTGCGAGAGCTCGATCGAGCCGACCTTCTCTTCTTCGTCGGTATCCGCCTCCGACTCCTCGCCGCGGCGGACCGCATTCGCGAGCTTCAGATAGGCGACGCGCTCTTCGCTGGAGGCTTCGATATGGCGGATGATCGCCATGGAGATGACCTTGTCATCCGATTCAAGCCTAATGCCGCGCACGCCGGTTGAATCGCGTCCCTTGAAGACGCGCACGTCCCCGACCGGGAAGCGGATGCACTGGCCGCCCGCGGTCGAGAGCAGGATGTCATCGGCGTCGGTGCAGACCGCGACATCGGCGATCGCCTCGCCCTCGTCCAGCTTCATCGCGATGATGCCGGAGCGGCGGATGCCGACGAAATCGGAGAGCGCGTTGCGCCGGATGCCGCCGGCGGTCGTCGCGAACATGATGTTGAGCTTGTCGCGCTCGGCCGTGTCGGACGGCATGGTGATGATCGACGTAATGGTTTCGTCGGTCTGGATCGGTAACAGGTTCACGAAAGCCTTGCCGCGGGCCTGCGGTGCCGCCAGCGGCAGCTTCCAGACCTTGAGCGTGTAGGCGCGCCCACGCGAAGAGAAGAACAAGACTTCGTCGTGGGTAGAGGCGACGAACAGGCGGCTGACGAAATCCTCCTCGCGCGTCTGCATGCCGGCGCGACCCTTGCCGCCGCGGCGCTGCGCGCGATAGGTCGAGAGCGGCACGCGCTTGACGTAGCCGGCATGTGACACGGTCACGACCATGTCCTCCGGCGTAATCAGCGCTTCCTCGTCGATCTCGCCGGCTTCCTCGCCGGAGATTTCGGTTTTGCGCGGTGTCGCGAATTCCTTCTTGATGTCGGAGAGTTCGGTCTTGATGATCGACTGGATGCGCGCCCGCGAGCGCAGGATATCGAGGTACTCCGCGATTTCCTTGCCGAGCGCGTCGAGCTCGGCTTCGATCTCGTCGCGGCCGAGTGCGGTAAGGCGCTGCAGGCGCAGGTCGAGGATCGCCCGGGCCTGTTCTTCGGAGAGACGATAGGTTTCCTGCGCCGTGACCTTGTGGCGGGGATCGTCGATCAGTTCGACGAGTGCGCGAACGTCCTTCGCGGGCCAATCGCGCGCCATCAACTGGTCGCGGGCGGTTTGCGGGTCTTTCGCGCCGCGGATAAGCTTGATGACTTCGTCGATGTTCGCGACCGCGATCGCAAGACCCACCAGGATATGCGCGCGGTCGCGCGCCTTGTTCAGCAGGAACTTGGTGCGGCGGCCGATCACCTCCTCGCGGAACGCGACAAAGGCCGATACGAGGTCATAAAGGTTCAGGGTCGCCGGGCGGCCGCCGGTCAGCGCCACCATGTTCGCCGGGAACGAGGACTGCAGCGCGGTGAAGCGGTAGAGCTGGTTCAGGACGATTTCGGAAACTGCTTCGCGCTTCAGCTCGATCACGACGCGCATGCCGTCGCGGCTCGACTCGTCGCGGATGTCGCTGATGCCGTCGATTTTCTTGTCGCGCACCAGTTCGGCGATGCGCTCGATCATCGAGGCCTTGTTCACCTGATACGGGATTTCCGTAATGATGATGGACTCGCGTTCGCGCTTGTCGGTTTCGATCGCGACGCGTCCGCGCACCATGATCGAACCGCGGCCGAGGTGGTACGCCTGCCGGATGCCGTTCTTGCCGAGAATGATGCCGCCGGTCGGGAAATCCGGCCCGGGCACGATCTCGGTCAGTTCCTCGAGCGTCAGGTCCGGCTTGTCGATCAGCGCGATGCAGGCGTCGATGACTTCGCCGAGATTGTGCGGCGGAATGTTGGTCGCCATGCCGACGGCAATGCCGCCCGCGCCATTCACGAGCAGGTTCGGAAATTTCGCCGGCAGCACCACGGGCTCGCGTTCGGAGCCGTCGTAGTTGTCCTGAAAGTCGACCGTCTGCTTGTCGAGGTCGTCGACGAGCGCGTCAGAAATTTTGCGCAGCCGCACTTCGGTGTAACGCATGGCCGCCGGCGGATCGCCGTCGACCGAGCCGAAATTGCCCTGCCCGTCGACCAGTTCGACGCGCATGGAGAAATCCTGCGCCATGCGAACGAGTGCGTCGTAAACCGACTGGTCGCCGTGCGGATGATATTTACCGATGACGTCGCCGACGACACGCGCGGATTTCCGGTACGGCTTGTTCCACTGGTAGCCGTTCTCGTTCATCGAATAGAGGATGCGACGATGCACGGGCTTCAGGCCGTCGCGAACGTCCGGCAGCGCGCGCGACACGATCACGCTCATCGCGTAATCGAGATAGGAGCGCGAGAGCTCGTCGGTAATCGAAACGGGCTTGATGTCCGAGGGCGGCAAGTCCCCCGGATTAGGTGTCTTTTCGTCGGCCACGAGTGAAAATTATCCGGCTGAAATCAGTGCCCGTTTTGTAGCCGATTCCGCCTGCCAAAGCCAGTTTTGCAAGCCGCCATACACGGCAATTCCGCCAATGTTATCAAATGCTTGAAACTATCCATGCGCTGACGATGACGGCTGCGGCAATCGGGAAGCGGCGCGAGGCTCCGAAAGACGCC
>JAEZFA010000153.1 GCA_023417665.1 Pseudomonadota bacterium
TCTTTCAGCTTCGGGAAGAAGCTTAGTTCTTGATCTTCGAGAGAAGCGTGTCGAAGGACAGCTTCGCGATGAACGTGCCCGAGCACCAGCGGCTGGCAGCGGCACCGAAGCCGGTGAAGGCGACGCACTCAGCCGGGCTGAGGTCGGTGTCGTGATAGCGCAGGTCGAGGGTGAGCGCGCTCAGCGTGAAAGCGATACCCGCGTTCCAGTAGGTGTAGCTGATATCCGAACCGAAGAAGTTGTTCGGATTGTCGATGTCCCAGTAACCGACAGCGCCGGATACGAACGAGCCGAGCGGGCCGTAAGCCGTGGGGGTCGAGAACGGCAGCACATACTTCGCGCTGGCTTCAACATAGACGCCGTTGACGTCCGAGCCGGCCAGGTGGCCGAGGTGGAGAAGGTCAGGCGTGTAGTAAACGCTGGCGCCGAGCGTGAACGCGTCGGTCACAGCGTAAGAAGCCTTCGCATAGATTTCGAAGAAGTCGGTGTCGAAGCCCGCTTCCTTCGGATACCAGTAGTAGAAGTAACCGACATCGAGGCCGAACTTGCCCCAAGTGTTGCGGATACCAGCGTAGAAATCCATTTCCGTGCCGGTCTGCAGTTCGATCGCATTGCCGGCCATGCCGGTGTAGATCTGACCGATGCTGGTGTTCAGCTGCAGTTCGAAATAAGCGCCGGCCGAAGCGTGGCGATCAGACTGCGAAACACCGCGGAAGTTGTAGTCGGAAGCAACCCAGCCACCAACTGCCACGTCCCAAATCGGAGCGACCGGCGGCGGCGCCTTGTAGTAAGCCTTCACCGGCATGTCGGCGGCGAATGCGGTACCGGCCATGAGCGCGAGCGCTGCACCGGCTCCGAGAATCTTCTTCATCGTATTACCCCTCATCGTGACCCCGATTATCAATCCTAGAAGTGCCTTTTCCTGCTTAGGCCGGGAGTGAGGTCACACTCGCCGGGGCACGCGAACCCGTTGTTCGGGATTGAAAATCCAATATTGACGGGGGTTTTCGCAACGTCACGGCTTAGGCAACGTGCTCAATGCTTGGGCAATCGGGGGGGTAAAAACGCGGGATTTCGGAGGGCGTTGCAGAATTGACACAAGTATGGCGCCCGTCCGGCCATCGGTACGACGCCACCACCAGCCTTTCAGGCTTAGGGAAGGATCAGTCGCGCGTGGATGCACCCTCGCCGACCGCTTTCGCCAGGCGAATCGCCTCCCGCAGGAGGTCGAGATCACCGATGTGATTCGCCAGAATCAAAACCAGCCGCGCGTTGAACGCAGCCGCGTCGGCTTCCGAGACCCCGCGCAGCGCTTCAACTAGGGCTTCATAGGCTGCGTCCGGGCTTTCAAACGCGGACTCGGTTCTCAACGCGGTCATTGCGCCAGTCCTCTCGCGCGCCGGAGCGCTTCCTGAACGCGCTCGCCGTCATAGCTTCGCATGCGTGCGCAAAGGTGATGGTCGGGACGCAGGAGATAGGCCGCGCCCGGTGTCGCGTCGAAGCGATCCGCGAAGGCGCCGCTGCGATCGAGCAGGTCTTCGCCGATCACCGTGATACGAACGCCGTCCGGAATGTTGGGTCGGGCGCCGTTCTTTACATAAAGTAACTCGAAGCGGTCGGAGAGCGTCTCCAGCAGGAACCGTTGTTTGCCGCCGCGATCTTCCATCGGCGCGTCCGGCACCGGAAGGCCCAGTTGCGCGCTGCCCGCGAAGGCTTCGCGATCCGGAGTCGAGAGCGGCGAGTCGTAGCGGGAGGCGACCGACAACCGGCCGGAGTTGACCATGCGCCGGGCAAACGGCGCATGCGGCGCGAGTTCAAGCACCGCATTTCGCAGGATGCGTTCGGGGCTCGTACGGGGCGCGATGAAATCGGTCGAGCGCGTCGAGTGGCCGATGTTTTCGTCCGCCGCCTGCCCGCGCTCCAGATCGTAGGTTTCGATCAGGCGCTCCGGCGCGTTGCCTTTCAGAACGAGCGCCAGCTTCCAGACCAGATTCTCGGCGTCCTGAATGCCCGAGTTCGCGCCGCGCGCGCCGAACGGCGACACCTGATGGGCGCTGTCGCCGACGAAGACAACGCGGCCGTGAACGAACTTCGCCAGCCGCGCGCAATTGAAGCGATAGACCGAGACCCATTCGAGCTCGAATTCGCGCTCTCCGAGCATGCGCTTGAGCCGCGGCAATACCCGCTCCGGCTTCTTTTCTTCCTCGGGATCGGCGTCGGGTCCGAGTTGCAGATCAATGCGCCAGATATTGTCCGGCTGGCGATGCAGGAGCGCGGACTGGCCGGAATGAAACGGCGGGTCAAACCAGAACCAGCGCTCGGTCGGATAGTCGGCGGACATTTTCACGTCCGCGATCAGGAAGCGCTCTTCAAAGGTATGGCCTGCGAACTGCAGCCCGAGGCAGTCCCGCACTTTCGAGCGGGCGCCGTCGCAGGCCAGACACCAGTCGGCATCGAGTTGATATTCGCCTTCCGGCGTTTCGATCGTCAGACGCACGAAATCGTCATGCCGCTCGACAGCCGTCACGCGATTGCGCCAGCGCAGATCGATCAGCGGCAGTTCCGCCGCGCGATCGACCAGATAGCCCTCCAGATAATATTGCTGGAGATTGATGAAAGCCGGCATCCGGTGCCCTGCTTCCGGAAGCAGGTCGAAGGAATAGACCTGATGATCGCCGAGAAAGACCTTGCCGAGCTTCCAGGTCACGCCCTTTTCGACCAGCCGCGCGCCGAGACCGAGCCGGTCCATGATCTCCAGCGAGCGTTTCGAAAAGCAGATCGCCCGCGAGCCTTCTCCGATACGGTCGGCATCGTCGAGGATCACTGCCGGAATGCCATGCTGGGCAAGGTCGATCGCAGCGGTAAGGCCGACCGGCCCGGCCCCCACGATCACCACCGGACGGCGCGCCGGGGAAACCGCATCCTGATCCGGGCTGCGGCGATAGCCGAACTGAAAAACGGATTTACGCGCGCCTGTATCGCTCATTCAATAGCATCCTGCCGCACCGCCCCGGCTACGGCTTGAAATCGATTTTCGACTCGACGTCTTTTTTCATCTCCGCCGGACATCCCAGCGAGCCCGAAAACTTGTTCTGTATCTGCTGCATCACGATGCCGTGGATCACGCTGATCAGCGCGAGCTGGCGTTCGCTTTTCTTCTGCTTGCGCCAATAGGCCATCATCGGTTCGTAGTTGCGCTTGTTCCAGTCGATACCGCAGGCAGCGGCGCCGCCGCTGAAGATCGCGCGTCCGAACACCTGACTGGTTTCGGTAAGCGTCAGCGGAAGATTCTTTTTTTCTTCTGCGGTTGCCGGTTTGCAGCGATCCGCACCGCAACGCGCCGTCTCGATGTTTTCGAGCGCAAGCCTGAGCGTCTGGAGCATCAGTTCTTCGCGGGTCTTCGGCGCCTGGGTCTGTGCCAGAGCACCGGTAGAGACAAGAAGCGTGACGAATAGAGCGAGCAGCGAGCGCATTGCGTTCCTTCCGGACTAACCTTGCAGCGCCTTCCACATCTCGCGATCCCGCTCCGCTGTCCAGATGACCGGATGGTCTATCCCTTTTGCCTCGTCATAGGCGCGCGAAACATTGAACGGCATGCAATGCTCGTAAATCGCGAAAGAGGCGTATTTTGTGTCCATTGCGGCGCGTGCCGCGCTCCAGGCATCTTTCAGCGAGCCGCCCTTGCGCGCTACCGGCGCGACACTTTCATAGAGATCGGACAGGAAGGCGCGGGTCAGCCGAATACCGTCCTGCACTTCCGCCGCACTCTTCAACGCCGCGCCGCGCCCGGGCACCAGCGCTCCAGCCCCCAATTCGGCGAGCTTGGCGAGCGTTTGGGGCCATTCCTGCAGATGCGCGTCGCCGCAATAACAGGCCGAGTGATATTCGACGAGATCGCC
>JAEZFA010000175.1 GCA_023417665.1 Pseudomonadota bacterium
CGTGGATGGCCGGGACAAGCCCGGCCATGACGAAGAAGGTTAGAGCGCCTGATTGCTCTTCTTCACCGCATCTTCCGCTACATAAACCTGTTCGCCAAGCGCTTTGAACTTCTCGCTCATCTGCGCCATGCCGACTTCTTTGTCATTGAGCGTTGCCGCGTAATCGCGCACGTCCTGCGTGATCTTCATCGAGCAGAATTTCGGTCCGCACATCGAGCAGAAATGCGCGACCTTGTGCGCGTCTTTCGGCAGCGTTTCGTCGTGGAAGTCGCGTGCGGTATCCGGGTCGAGCCCGAGATTGAACTGGTCTTCCCAACGGAAGTCGAAGCGCGCGCGGCTTAGCGCGTCGTCGCGCAACTGCGCTGCCGGATGGCCTTTCGCGAGATCGGCCGCGTGTGCGGCGATCTTGTAGGTAATCACGCCGGTCTTCACGTCGTCGCGGTTCGGCAGGCCGAGATGCTCCTTCGGCGTGACATAGCAAAGCATCGCGCAGCCGAACCAGCCGATCATCGCGGCACCGATGCCGCTCGTGATATGGTCGTAGCCCGGCGCGATGTCGGTGGTGAGCGGTCCGAGCGTATAGAACGGCGCCTCGCCGCATTCTTTCAGCTGCTTCTCCATGTTGATCTTGACCTTGTGCATCGGCACATGGCCCGGACCTTCGATCATCACCTGGCAGCCTTTCTGCCACGCGATCTGCGTGAGTTCGCCGAGCGTTTCCAACTCCGCGAATTGCGCGCGGTCGTTTGCGTCCGCAATCGAGCCGGGGCGCAGGCCGTCGCCGCGCGAGAAGCTCACGTCATATTTGCGCATGATGTCGCAAATTTCGTCGAAGCGTTCGTAGAGGAAGCTTTCCTTGTGCCGCGAGAGGCACCACTTTGCCATGATCGAGCCGCCGCGCGAGACGATGCCGGTCACGCGGTTCGCGGTCAGCGGCACGTAAGCAAGCCGCACGCCCGCATGGATCGTGAAATAGTCGACGCCCTGTTCGCACTGTTCGATCAGCGTGTCTTTATAGACTTCCCAGTCGAGCTTGACCGGATCGCCGTTCACTTTCTCCAGCGCCTGATAGATCGGCACGGTGCCGATCGGCACCGGGGAATTCCGCAAAATCCATTCGCGCGTGTTGTGGATGTTGCGGCCGGTCGAAAGGTCCATCACCGTGTCCGCGCCCCAGCGGATCGCCCAGACCATCTTGTCGATTTCTTCTTCGACCGAAGAGGTGACCGCCGAGTTGCCGATGTTGGCGTTGATTTTCACGAGGAAATTTCGGCCGATGATCATCGGCTCCAACTCGGCGTGGTTGATGTTCGCCGGGATGATTGCGCGGCCGCGCGCGATCTCGTCGCGCACGAACTCCGGCGTGATGAAAGCAGGCAGGCTGCCTCCAAACTGCTCGCCGTCGGCAAGTGCGGCTTCCGCGCGCTCGAGCATTTTTTTGCGGCCGAGGTTCTCGCGCTCGGCGACATAGATCATTTCTTTCGTAATGATCCCGCGCTTCGCAAACTCATATTGCGTGACCGGCGCGTCGCCGATGCCGCGCATCGGCTTCGGCGTGTTCGGAAAGCTGCGGGCGAGATACTTGCCGGTGGCGTTGCCGTTATCGACCGGCTTGATCGGACGGCCTTCATATTCCTCGATGCCGCCGCGCTCCTTCACCCAGACGGCTCGCGCGCGGGACAGGCCTTTCTCGACGTCGATCTTCACATCCGGGTCGGTATAGACGCCGGAGGTGTCGTAAACCGGGAGCGGCGGCTCCTTCGCGGCTTCCGAGAGCGCGATCTCGCGCAACGGCACCCGCAGGTCCGGCGCGCTTTCCGGTGTCGAATAGATTTTGCGCGAGGCGGGAAGGGCGCCGGTCGTCACTTCGGGCGTCTTCACATTGGGATCGTGGATGTTCATGGCAGCCTCGCTTTCACGCGCAAACCCGCAGGCGCGCGAAAACGCGTCCTGCGAAGAATGGATAGAATGAGAATCGGTGGACGTTTCGTCCGTGCATTGTCCTGTCCCTTCGCCGGCATGACCCGGATCAGGTTCAAAGGGACTCTCTCAGCCTTTTTGGCGCGTGACCTGGTCCGAAAACCGGTAACCACTTTTCGGGGTCACGCGTCGCAAGACACCCCTCGGAACGGGTGCAGTCTTCTCATTTATTCGGGACTCGTCAATGGCGAAGGCCGCTCTTAGGCTGGCGCGCAGGAGGAGGATGAGTCCATGCCGACGATGGAACTGCGACCGAACTGCGAGTGCTGCGACCGCGATCTGCCGGCGCAATCGCGCGAGGCGTTCATCTGCACTTTCGAATGTACGTTCTGCCGGGACTGCACGGACAACGTGCTCAAGGGCTCCTGCCCGAACTGCAAAGGTGAACTCGTGCGGCGGCCGGTGCGCAGCGAGGCGATGCTCGCGAAATATCCGGCGTCGACCGCGCGGAAGGTGAAGCCGGGCGGCTGCGCGAACGCGGCGTGAGCTCAAGCGCGCAAGGCCGCGCGCACGGCTGCCGCGATCGCGCCGTCGATCTCCTCTGGAGGGACGGCCTGCGGAAGAAACACGCGTACCGCGCCGTGCGGAATGCCGATCACGGCGACGGCGAGTTTTTCCTTTCCGCGCGGGTCGCCGGGAAGCAAAGTCGCGGCAGCACTTGCGATCGCTTCGCGCATGTCGGTCGCGAGCCTGCCCGCGCGAATACGATATTCTTCCGGGGCGTCGGCCTTGATGAATTCCTCGCGGCGGTGCGCATTCAGCACCACGGCGCTTGCGTGCTCGCTCCGCGCGAAGCGGGGCGCGGCCAGCGCGCATTCCACGGCGTTCGCTTCCGTCTGCATTCCGGCAATTTGCGGGAGCACCGTGTTCTGAAACTGCTCGGCGGCGGCGAGCCATATTTCCGCGAGCAGGGCATCGCGCGAAGGCAGGCGATGGTAGATCGACCCCGTGGGCACGCCTGCCGCGCGGGATACCGCGGCGATGGAGGTTGCGGCCGGTCCCAGCCGCGCCGCGACCATTGTCGCCGCCTGGACGAGGCGTTGCAGATCAATCTGGGCGGGACGGGCCATGACGTATTATTAGAATTTGTATTCTAATAGAGCAATGACGCGTCGGTTCCTTTTCGCATGCAGCGCACAATTGTCGCAGAAACTGCTTTCTGCCCGATGTGTTGTTCTTTCATAGGGCGGTGGCGCAATGAAAAGGAGGATCTCCGATGAGAAAACTCATTCTCGCAACGACGGCCGCAGCGACGCTCGCACTGGGTGTGGGGGCTGCCGGCGCAGCCGAGCCGGGCACCGATCAGTACTTCCATGAGCGCGGAAATTTCGATGCCTCGCTGATGCAGCGTGGCCCGGCGCCTGATCTCTCCGGCTGGCCGGCCCAGTCGCAGCAGGGTCCTGTCGGCTACGGCTATCAGGCCGAATATGGCTACGGTCCCATGGGCTATGCCCCGAGCGGGCATGGCAGCGGTACCTATCGCTAAACCGCAGTTTCAGCACCCCGGCACGGCCGGGGTGCTTTTTGCCTGATTTAGAATTTTAATTCTATTACAAATCCACGATGCAGGTTTCGAGGGGACAAGAATCAGCGCATGGATGCGGCCTGCGCGCTCCCGGCGTAGGCTTTCGTTGGACGCGGAAAGGCGGATTCCCGTGCGGCAATATCTCGATCTTCTTGAGCGCATTCTTCAGTCCGGCGTCGCCAAGGGCGACAGGACCGGCACCGGCACGCTTTCGGTGTTCGGGCACCAGATGCGTTTCGATCTTTCCGAAGGCTTTCCTCTGGTCACGACCAAGAAGCTTGCCCTGAAAGCGATCGTGCATGAGCTTTTGTGGTTTCTCGCCGGCGACACCAACACCAAGTACCTGAAAGACCATAACGTCACGATCTGGGACGAGTGGGCGGACGCGCAGGGCAATCTCGGGCCGGTTTACGGAAAGCAGTGGCGGTCCTGGGCGACGCCCGACGGTGGCACTATCGACCAGATCAAGGATCTGATCTCCGAGATCAAAACCAATCCGAACTCGCGGCGGCTGATCGTGAGCGCGTGGAATCCGGCAGACCTGCCGAAGATGGCGCTGGCACCGTGTCATTGCCTGTTCCAGTTCTGGGTCGGTGACGGCAGGCTCTCGTGCCAGCTCTATCAGCGCTCGGCGGATGTTTTTCTCGGCGTGCCGTTCAACATCGCGTCCTATGCGCTGCTGACCCACATGGTCGCGCAGGCGACCGGCCTGAAGCCCGGCGACTTCGTGCATTCCTTCGGGGACGCGCATCTTTACAACAATCATCGCGAGCAGGCGGAGTTGCAGCTTTCACGCGCGCCGCGCGCGCTGCCGACGCTCAGGCTCAATCCGGCGGTGAAGGATATTTTCTCGTTCCGCTATGAGGACATCGCGTTCGAGAATTACGATCCGCATCCCCACATCAAAGCGGAAGTCGCGGTCTGATCATGCATTACCGGTTCGTGGCCGCGGTAGCGGCATTCTTCCTGCTGCTGTCGCCGGCCTCGGCGCAAGGTCAGGATGCCAAGAGCTTCGTCGAGAACATCTATCGGCAGTATCTGGGCAAGGACACCCCGAGCATCGACCTGTCTTCGCGCGCGGGGCTTGAACGCTACTTCACGCCATCGCTTGCCGAACTGATCGACAACGATGCAGTGGAAGCGGAGAAGCGCCAGGACGCGCCGTTGCTCGGCGGCGATCCCTTTATCGACGCGCAGGACTGGGAGATCACCGATCCGGTCGTTACCGTGCAGGCAAGCGGCGACGGCAAGGGCGCCACGGCAAACGTGAGGTTCAAGAACTTCGGTCAGGTGACGATGGTGCGGCTTGCGCTCGTGATGACGCCGAAGGGATGGCGCGTCGATAATATTTTCTGGAGCGAAGGCGACCTGCGCGGAATCTATCAGCCGACGAAATGATCAGGGCGACTCGAGTCCGAGCTGGATGGCCAGTATCGCGAAGAAGCTGACCGCC
>JAEZFA010000107.1 GCA_023417665.1 Pseudomonadota bacterium
GCGGAGCTGATCGTGGCGTCGTCCGGTGTCGGTTACCTGATGGTGCAGGGGCAGGGCTCCTTCGAGACGGCGATCGTGTTCGCCGGAATGGTCTCGATCGGAATCGTGGGCCTCCTGATCGACGTCCTGTTGCAATTTCTTTCCGGCCGCTACGGCCGCAAATGGAGCCGATGAGCCATGAGCGAGGTTCGCTTCGACAATGTTACGCGCCGTTTCGAAACCGGAAACGGATACTACGAAGCACTCGAACCGGTGACGCTGCATATCGCGACGGGAGAGTTTGTCGCGGTCGTCGGTCCGTCGGGTTGCGGCAAGACCACGCTCTTGCGCATGGCCGCCGGTCTCGACTTCCCAAGCTCCGGCGGCGTCAGCGTCGGAAACAAGGAAGTGTCCGGTCCCGGCGCGGACCGCGCCGTGGTGTTTCAGCAGTTCGCGCTGCTGCCCTGGAAGACCGTCGAGGAGAATATCGGTTTCGGTCTGAAGTGCCGCGGTGTTGCCGCGCGCAAGCGGGCCGAGATGGTCGCGCGCTACGTGAAGATCATGCGTCTTTCCGGGCACGAAAAAAGCTATCCGCATCAACTTTCCGGCGGCATGCAGCAGCGCGTCGCGATTGCACGTTCGCTGATCCTCGAGCCGGATCTGTTGTTGATGGACGAGCCATTCGGCGCACTCGACGCGCAGACGCGCATCGAGATGCAGGAAGAATTGATGCGGGTGACCAATTCCGACCGCCGCACCGTGCTGTTCATCACCCATAGCGTCGACGAGGCGGTTTACCTCGCGGACCGCGTGGTTGTGATGGCTGGTCGTCCGGGACGCATCCGCGAGATCATCGAAATTCAGAACTTTAGAAAAAAAGAAGGCTGGGACAAGAAGCCGGTCGAAGACGTCATGGAGATGCCGACGTTTGTGCATCTGCGGACGCAGGTCTGGCGGTTGCTGCGCGACAGCAGTGCGTCGCCGGCAAAAGGGGACGAGCGTCAACGCCATTTGTCTATCGCAAGCTAATCGAGATCAGTTGGAGCCATGAGAATGACGTTACTTCGCAAAACGCTGGTCGCCGGTGCCGTTGCACTGGCTTCGCTGGCAAGCCTTTCGGTTGGAGCACAGGCCGAGAAGGTCCGTGTCTCGTACCAGCCGCTGTACTGGACCTTGCCGTTTTATGTCGCCGCGGAAAAGGGATACTGGAAGGAAATGGGTCTTGAGCCCGAGTTCTCGGTGTTCCCGGCAGGTCCCCAACAGATTGCAGCGGCGCAGTCGTGGGACCTCGGCGGTACCGGCGGGCCGCCGGCGGTGCTCGGCGCGGTGCGAATGGGCCTGCTTACTGCGGCGATCATGACCGACGAATCCGCCGTCACCGGAACGGTCGCGCGTGCGGCGGAAGCGGAAGCCATTCTGAAAAATCCGGCCTCGCTCAAGGGCAAGCAATTGCTGGTGACGACGAATTCCACCGGCGAATACTCGGCGCTCGCCTGCCTGAAGAAGTTCGGCCTTTCGCGCAACGACGTACAGATCGTCAACCTCGCGCCTTCGCAACTGATCTCGGCTTACTCTAACGGCAACGGCGCGATCGCCGCGTCTTGGGCTCCCTTCGTCTATGTGCTGCAGGAAAAAAGCGGCGCCAAGGAAATCTGCAACGGCCGCATCGCGAATGCCTTCGTTACCTCGAACTTCATCGTCAAGGCCGACTACGCCAAGGAAAAGCCCGATGTCGTGCTGAAGTCGCTTGCGGTCTATCTGCGCGCGGTGTCCTGGCTGAAGAAGAACCCCGAGGAGACGCTCGTTTACCTGAAGAAATTCAACGAGCAGAACGGCGTTTCGCTGAGCAAGGAATTCCTGATCGTCGATCGCGACCGCCGCACCACCTATACGCTCGCGGAGCAGCTTGCGGTGTTCGATCGCACGAAGGGCCCATCGACTTTCGACAAGTGGAGCAACGGTCTTGCCGAATATCTGGTCGGTACCGGTACGCTGAAAGCGCTTCCCGATCCGAAGTCTTATCTCGTGGACGAGTTCCTGAAGAAGATCGAGCAGGACCCGAAATTGCGTGCCTTCGCCAATGGCGAGTGACGACACCAAAGCCGATGTTCCGGGCAGCCCTCGCGGCTGCCCGGTTCGCCGTTTTCCGTTGCGCTTGCCGGAAAACCACAAGCCGCCGATCGCGCGCTACTCGGCCGCGGTTACGCAGGCCGGCAATGTCGCGGTTCTTTTTCTCGGGCTGCAGTCCCGAGCGGCGGACGAACTCGCCGAGGCGCTCGCGGCATTTCGTGCGCTTCAATGCGACGATGCTCCAATCTATTCCGATCAGGCGTCCTTCACCGACGAGCGCGGTTATCTAAATCGCGTGATCGCGCTCTACTGGCTGGATACGGCTGCGTTCGGCAGGTGGGCCCAGCTTCCGCAAGTCAGAAAGTGGCGCCGGCACGCTTCGAGAAATGTAGGGATATCCTGGGAGCCGGTGGTGCTCGATGCGCGTCGCATGGAGACGATTTCCTTCAGCGAGTTTCGCCGGGGCTTTTCGGGATGCCCTGGTATGAACATGGAGCCGACCATTCATTCCGGCTATTTCGGTGCGGCGCGGGACCGGATTCCTGCAGCGGCCGATGACGCCTTCGAGGCAACCGCTGTGCTTGATGCGTCCGACAGCGCGGGCGACCGATCCTATTTCCGGGTTCAGCCGCCCGAGAATATGGCCGTCATTCGTTCCGGCGTTTCCTGGGCGGCGTGCGAAGGCGATCAGCTCAAGGATTATCAGGAACGCATCAGGCCCAAGCTCGATGCAGGAATGGAATATCTGCGGAAGAATCCGCAGGAGAGCGGCTGTTATTCCTTGCGGCAGGTGACGGGCGTCGATGGCGACGAAAAAGCGCTGGCTGAGGGATATTCGCTCGGCTTCTTCGTTTCGCTCGAGCACCTCGAGCGCTGGGCCAAGAATCATCCGACGCATCTTGCGATCTACGCGCGCGCGATCGCCGCCAGAAAAAAGTATCAGGATGCGCTACAGCTGCGCACCTACAACGAAATCTTCGTGGTGCAGAAGAACAATCCGCCGTTCGAGTATTTCAACTGCCATCCCGATACGGGGTTGCTACCGCGGATGTTTCAGGCGTGTCCGGGAGACGCGTAACGTTGCTTCAGGCTGCCAGCCTCATCGCGATTGTCTGAGCTTTCGCGTGGAGGCGATGACGGCCTCTGGCGTCGCATTGCCGATCAGCCTTGTTGCGCCCACTTCGTTCCGGTTCCGATTGAAAAACATCATGGTCGGCGGTCCGGCGACCTTCAGTTGTTTCAGAAGCGCCTGCGCGTGCGAATTGAAGTTGCTGACATCCAGCTTCACCAGATGAATATTCTGCAGTTCACGGATGACCTGCGGGTTTTGCAGCACGTTCCTTTCGATCGTGCGGCAGGTCACGCACCAGTCGGCGGTGACGTAGAGCAGGAGCGGTTTGCCGGACGATGCCGCGAACTGATCCATTACGTCCGGGACGGTTCTGGCAACGGCAAAGTGCAACGCGTCGCGCGGGCTGTTGATGTTCGTTGCGACGAAATTGCTATGGAGTGAGGGGATGTCCCGTGCCGTTGCCACGCCGAAAGCGAAAGCGGCTGGAACCGGAAGCATCAGCGCGGCGGCTCTCGTTTTCATGCCGTAGCTGCGGAGCAAAACGTCCGACAGCGCAAACAGGGCGAGGGCGAGGTAGGCTGCGTAAGCCACGCTTTCGGGGAACAGCGGGCTCGCATTCCAGATCGCCATGACGATGAAGGCATAGGCCAGCGTCCGGCGCACGGTTTCCATCCAGGAGCCCGCGCGCGGCAGCGCTTTGGAGCCAAAGCTCGCGAGCGCGATCAGCGGCAATCCTTTGCCGACGCCAAGCGCGAACAGCGCCAGCGCACCGAGGCGCCAGTCTCCGCCCTGCGCGATGTAGAGCAGCGCGCCGGCCAATGGCGCAGTCACGCAGGGACCGACGATCAGCGAGGAGCTGAATCCAAGAACGGCGGCAGAGGTGACGGAGTTTCTGCGCGGCTTGAGCGATGAAACGCGCGACGTGAGGAAGGCGGGGAGCTGAAGGCTGAACAGCCCATAGGTCGATATGGCGAGCAGCAGGAAAATCAGGGAGATTGCGATCGTCGTCCATGTCGACTGGAGCGCTAGCTGGATGTTGTTGCCGGTCCAGCCGACGAATGCGCCAGCCAGCGCGAAGGCAAAGGCAAGCGACAGGACATATACCGTTGCGAACCTGAAGTTTTGCGCCACGCTGGTTTGCGCGAAGTTGCGTCCCAATACGCCGAGCACGATGGGATAGATCGGAAAGACGCAGGGTGTGAAGGCGAGCAGAAGTCCCAGGCCGAGAAAGGACAGCGTGATCCATGCCAGATTCTGATTGCGCAGAAGGGCGCTCGACGCATCGGCGTCGGCGGCAATTACAATCCCGGCGTCGGCAAGAGTCGCGTCGGCGCGAATATACTCCGCAGACTTCGGTCGTGTTCCGGCAATGTCTGCCAGCGCGGACAGCGGGATCGATCTGGTAACGGGCGGAAAGCAGATGCCGCCATCCTGGCAGCCTTGATAGGTTACTTCGATGACCCCGCGATTTACAGGCACGATCGCGCGGGCCTGCTCGAACAGGACCTCCACGCGTCCGAAAGTTTCGTCTTCTTTTACGATTCCCGGCGAAACCCGGGGTTCGAGTTTTTCGCCTTCCGCGCGCACCTCGATCTTGTCACGATAGAGATAATATCCTTCCGCAATGCGCCACTGTAGCGCCGTGTGGGCAGCCGCTTTTTCGACGGTGAGCACGAAGGCCTGGTCGGAGGATAGCGTCTGGTTGACCGGTGCTGCAGCCGCTGTCGTCAGGAAAAGCGGGCTTAAAATGAGGTTTGCCAGCACCAGAATAGCGCGCATCACGATCCCGCCTCCTTCGAT
>JAEZFA010000155.1 GCA_023417665.1 Pseudomonadota bacterium
GTAGTGTGCCGATGCGTTTCGTGACCGCGCGTTCCATTTTCTTTGCGACGATCGCCGCCTTCGCGCTGGCCGGGTGCCAGACCGACGGTTCGATCGACCTGTTCTCGCAGAAGCAGCAACCTGCGCCGGCGAGCCAGACGGCTGCCTTCGACCAGCCGCCCGAGCCGGAAGTGGAGCCGACGCCGGTCCATAACACGCCCGCCAACAATACCCCGCGCGGCGAAGTGCTGACCGGCAATAATCCGGCGGACGATATCAAGCTCGGAAAGAAGCATTATCGCGAGCAGAACTTCGGGCTTGCCGAGCGGCATTTCCGTCGCGCGGTGGAAGCAGCCCCCAATAACGCCGAAGCATGGATGGGGCTTGCCGCTGCCTATGACCGGCTGCGCCGTTTCGATCTCGCCGACCGTGCCTACAACCAGGCGCTCAAGATCATCGGGCCGACGCCCGAACTTTTGAACAACCACGGCTATTCCTACATCCTGCGCGGCGACTACAAGAGTGCGCGCACCAAGCTTGCCGCCGCCAAGGCCAAGGCGCCGAACAACAAGTACGTGCAGAACAATATCGACCTGCTGGAAGATTCGATCCGCAACGCGCGCTAGGCGTTCCCGTCAGCGCGCGACGATCGGCTGCGCCTTCAAGACTGGCTCTTTCACGGCAACGCCGGGGAACTCCGAACCTTCTTCGAACCAGGACTGCGGCGCCGGGTGCCCCCACAAGGTTTGCCGCTGCGGATCGCGCAGCGTCCAGCGAATCGGCGCGTGATCCGGGTCGGCGGTCAGATAGTCGCTGGTGAACAACTCGACCCGATGACCGTCGGGATCGCGCACATAAAGAAAGAATGCATTGGAGATGCCGTGGCGGCCGGGGCCACGTTCCATGTTCTTGAGAAAGCCGGTCGTCGCCATCACGTCGCAGATATTGAGAATATCCATCGGCGTTGCCGTCCACACGCCGATATGGTGCAGCTTCGGCCCGTAGCCGTTGGTGAAGGCGAGGTCGTGGACATTGCCCTTGCGATGCATCCAGACCGCCCAGAGTTTCGGGTCGGCGTCCTCGGTCTCCGTATATTCGGTGGCGCGGAAGCCGAGCCCGGCATAGAAATCGACGCTCGCCTGCACGTCCGGCGTGAAGCAATTGACGTGATCGATACGCTGGATGCGCGCGCCGCGATGCTCGCCGTATTTTTGCAGGAGCGAGCCTGCCTGATCCATCGAGTAGTAGAACTCGAGCGGCATGCCGAGCGGATCGGAGGCATGGAGCGTGCGCGCCTGATGCGGGACTTCGATGAATTTCGCGGGCAGGCCGCGTGAATCGAACCAGTGCTTCGCGCGATCGAGATCTTCCTCGCTGCCGACCTTGAAGCCGAGTGCGCGCGCCTTGGCGTCGCCGGTCTTCTTCAGAATGATCGAATGATGGTTGCGCTCCTCGATCGCGCGCAGATGCAGCGCGTCCTTATAGGTGGCGCTCACCGCATAGCCGAGGCAGTCGACATAGAAAGCCTTCGAGCGTTCGAGGTCGGCGACGCCGAACTCGACATGCGACACGCGCACGACATTGAAGGGCGGAGTGAAGATCGGTTTCGGAATGGGCATGGGTGTAGCTTTCAGACGCCGAGACGGGAAATCTTGTGATCGCCGAGCGCGATCGCGATGTTCTTGGTTTCCATGTAGAAATCGAAACTGTAATCCCCGCCATCGCGGCCGATGCCGGAATTCTTCACGCCGCCGAACGGTGTCGGCAGGTGGCGTACGTTTTCCGAATTGACCCACACCATGCCGGCTTCGACGTCTCGCGCCATGCGGTGCGCGCGTCCGACATCGCGGGTCCAGATATAGGCGGTGAGACCGTAGCGCACGTCATTGGCGATCGAGAGCGCTTCGGCCTCGTCGGCAAAGGGGATCATGGTCAGCACGGGGCCGAAGATTTCTTCCTGCGCGATTTTCATGGCGTTGCTCGCGCCGAGGTAAAGCGTCGGCTCGACATAATTTTCGCCCTGCGCCGCGCGTTTGCCGCCGGCCGCAATCGTCGCGCCGTCTTGCTTCGCCGCGTCAGCGTAGGACAGCACTTTCTCGACGTGGCGCGGGTGGATCAGCGGGCCGATCTCGGTTGCAGGATCGAGCGGATGGCCGACCTTGATCTTTTTCACCCGCTCCGCGGCTTTTGCAGCGAACTCTTTATAGATGGAGGCGTGCACCAGGGCGCGGCTCGACGAAGTGCAGCGCTCGCCATTGAGGCTATAGATCATGAACAGGACCGCATCGAGCGCGCGGTCTAGATCGGCATCGTCGAACACGATGACGGGGTTCTTGCCGCCGAGCTCGAAATGCACGCGCTTCAGCGTCTGCGCGCCTTGCGCCATGATTGCGCTTCCGGTCGTGGTTTCGCCGACGAAGCCGATCGCCTTGATGGCGGGGTGCTCGGTAAGCGCGCGGCCCGCATCGTCGCCAAAGCCGTGCACGACATTGAGGACGCCTGCGGGCAGGCCCGCATCCAGCGCGATCTTCGCGAGCAGGGATGCCGTGAGCGGACTCCATTCCGCGGGCTTATGCACGACCGTGCAGCCTGCGGCGAGCGCCGGCGCGATCTTCCACGTCGAGAGCATGAAGGGCGTATTCCACGGCGTAATCACGCCTACCGGGCCGATCGGCTGGCGCAGCGTATAATTCAGGTGAGTGTCGGTCGGCAGCGACAGGCCGTCGGCCGCACCGGGCGCGCGATCGGCATAGAAGCGGAAGTTCTCCGCGCCGCGGAGCGCGGCCTTGCTCATGTAGCGGATCGGCTGACCCGTATCCATGCATTCGACGAATGCAATTTCCTCTGCGCGGGCCTCGATGGCGTCCGCGATCTTGTGGAGGACTTCGCGGCGTTTCTCGCCGGTGGCTTTCGACCACGAGGAAAAGGCGCGCATGGCGGATTTCGCCGCCAGATCAATCTCGGTCGCGGTGCCGCGGGAAACCTTCGCAAGCAACCGGTTATCGACGGGCGAAAGCGTTTCGAAAGTCGTGCCGGTGCCGGCAAGCATCTTTCCGTCGATCAGATGACCGAGCGGGGTGTCGCGAAACTGCGCGAGATATTTTTCTGCGCGGGACAGCGCCTCATCGGGTCCGCTCATGATGGCTTTGCTTCTCCCGTTGCAAGCTGCGCGTGCAGGCTGTTTTTCTTGAAGCTCATATTGTGGTCGATCTCGCCGATCTCGACGGAGAGCGCGATGCCGCGCCGCGCCCTGACACTCGCTAGCAGGGTGTCGACCGCCGCAAGCAGGTGGTTGCCGAGGCGCTCCCGGTCGGCAACCGAGCGGCCTTCCAGGATGTTCGCGCGTACATGCAGAAAGGCGTGTTCCGGATTGCCGTCGGCAATCTTGTAGATGTCGTGCTTCAGGGTGCGGACGCGGATGCCGCCGATCTTGAACAGGCCGGACTCGGCCGCGGACTTGTGCACCGCATCGACAACGGCACGCAGGTCGATGTCCGGCTCGAGATTGGCAGAATATTCGATGACGAAATGGGGCATGGCGCATGTTCCGGCGGTTGACCCGCCATGTCTATAAACTTAACATGTTAAGTATCTGGCGGGGCCGGGTTCCCGTCAAGCGTTAAAAAGGTGACCCTTGAAGATTGCGAGTTTTCGCCGTGGCGAGCAGGAGAGTTTCGGAATCGTGCGTGGCGATCGGGTTTCCGATCTTGGCGGGCAGGGCGGATCGCTGCTCGACGTGCTGCGCGAAGGAAAGCTTGCGACGCTGAAGCCGGGTGCTGCCGACTACGCGCTGGACGACGTCACGCTGCTGCCGCCGGTTACCCAGCCGGAAAAAATCATCTGCGTCGGCGTGAACTACGCAAACCGCAATGAAGAGTATAAAGACGGTTCCGAGCGGCCGAAATATCCGAGCCTGTTCATGCGCGCTCCCGGCTCCTTCGTCGGGCACAACGTGGCGCTCGTGAAACCGCGGGAGTCGGACCAGTTCGATTACGAAGGGGAGATCGTTCTTGTCATCGGCAAGGCCGGGCGACGCATTCCGAAAGAGCGCGCAATGGCGCATGTTGCTGGCCTGACCCTTTGCAACGAAGGTTCGGTGCGCGACTGGCTGCGCCACGGCAAGTTCAACGTAACGCAAGGCAAGAACTTCGACGCTTCCGGCAGCATCGGCCCCTGGATGGTGACGACCGACGAGATCGACCCGGAGCAACCGCTGTCACTGTCGACGCGCGTGAACGGCGAGTTGCGTCAGGAGGATACGACAGCGAACCTGATTTTCTCCTTCGCTGACCTCATCGCCTACATCACGACATTCGCCACGTTGAAGCCCGGCGACCTGATCGTGACCGGAACGCCGACCGGCGCGGGCGCGCGGTTTGATCCGCCGAAATGGCTGAAAGACGGCGACGTGGTCGAAGTCGAAGTGCCGGGCATCGGTCTGCTCTCGAACAAGGTTGTCGCTGAAGCATGAGCACCCGCGGGCGCAGCGCGAAGCCCGCCATGCGGCCCTTTGCGCGTTCGCTGCCGATGCAGCTTCTTCGCGCGCGGGAAGCTCTTATGCAGGAATTCCGACCGCATCTGCGCGAACACGGATTGAGCGAGCAGCAATGGCGGGTGCTCCGCGCACTCGCGGAGGCCGGGTCCATGGAAATTCATGCGCTGGGCGCGATGTGCGGCATTCATCCGGCCAGCCTGTCGCGCATGCTGCCGATGCTGGAGAGCGAAAAGCGCATCGAACGGCGGCCCGGCAAGACGGACCAGCGCTCGAGCACCATCTCGATCACGCCGAAGGGCCGCGCGTTGTTCGAGCGCATGGCAAGGGAATCGGAGGAAATCTACGCAGCGATCGAGCGCCGGATCGGCGCGCGCGAGCTGGCACAGCTCTATGAACTCCTCGACCGCACGATCCGCGCCGCACCCGGCGAAGGCTGATCCGCGGCCGCTTGCCGCTCCTCGCGCGTCGGTAACAATCTGTTGCATTCCTCACGCAAGCTTGGGCGTTTTCGTTCGTGTTCCGCTCAAGGCTCAATCCGGGCCTTCGATTTCAGGGAACCGACTGGTGGTATTATGCGTTTCGTGCGGAGGCGGAGGGCCCACAATCGTGAGGATTTTACTTATGCGTAAATCGCTTATTGCGCTCACCGCGGCGGCTGCACTGACCGCGACGGCTGCGTCGCCGGTGCTCGCCAACCCGCGTCATTATCACCACCAGCACCACAACACCTGGGTTGCCCCGGCTGCCGGTGCAGTTGCCGGTACCGTGTTCGGCGTCGGCCTGCATGAAGGCTGGTGGGGCACGGCTTTCACCGCCGATGCGGCGACGGTCGGCGGCTCGATCGCCGGCGGCATCATCGTCGGCGTTGCCACCACTGCGATGATCCACGCAGCAACCACCCCGTGCACCGGCTTCCATGCGCTGTTCGGCGGTTCGGGCTGCGTCAACGGCCAGTACGTCGGCCGTTAACCGTCACAGCTGACGTTACGTCAGCCACAGGGCCTCGCGGCTTTCGCTGCGAGGCCCTTTTCTTTGCTGAATGCAAGATAAACAAAACTGCAACGAAGCCCGCCGCTAAGGTTACTTCGAGAGCGGTACTTCCGTTCAAATCAATGTGACGTCTATAGATGCATTTCGATTTGCCTTTCGCGCAAGATTGCGGTTTCTCGCGCGCACGACAAATGAAACCCGCCGCTGAAGAATGTCTTCGGCGGCCGTCAAACCGGAGCCTGCTCAGCGCGAGCCGGCATCCTCACAGGAGTGCATAATGCGCAAGATGTTTTTTGGAATGCTGGCTGCTCTGGCGGTCGCCTTCACGATCGCGTCGCCGGCCAACGCAGGCCACAAGCATCGTCACGTTTCCAAGCCGGTCGTCGCCGGTGTTGTCGCCGGTACCGTCTTCGGCGTCGGCCTGCATGAAGGCTGGTGGGGCACCACCTTCGGCGTCAAGGGTGCAAGCGTCGGCGGCTCCGTCGCTGGCGGCATCATCGTCGGCGTTGCGACGGTTGCGATGATCCATGCAGCAACGACTCCCTGCGCGGGCTTCCATGCGCTGGTCGGCGGCAAGGGCTGCAAGAACGGCAAGTATGTCGGTAAGCGCCGCCATCACGCACGCCTGTTCTGGTAAACCGGACTCGTTTGATCGCGAAAAGCCCCGCAGCGATGCGGGGCTTTTTTCTTTTGCCCGTCCCACACGATTGATATTCTCTATCGATGCGCTAGGCTCCCGCAGGGAGCAAATAACGCCTTGATAGATAAGCTCGAATACCTGATGGCGCTGGCGCGCGAGCGTCACTTCGGCCGCGCCGCCGAAGCCTGCGGCGTGACCCAGCCGACCCTCTCCGCCGGCATCAAGCAGCTTGAAGCGCAGCTCGGCGTGCTACTCGTGCAACGCGGTTCACGCTTCATCGGCTTTACCCCGGAAGGCGAACGCACGCTCGATTGGGCGCGAAGGATTCTTGCGGACAGCCGCACGCTGCATGACGAGATGCGCGCGCTCAAATCGGGTCTTGCCGGGCAACTCCGGATCGCCGCGATCCCGACTGCACTTGCGATGGTGGCCGAACTGACGACGCCCTATCGCGCGCGGCATCCGGAAGTGCGTTTCACGATCTCCTCGATGACGTCGATCCAGATTCTGACGGCACTTGAAAATCTCGAAGTAGACGCGGGCATTACCTATCTCGACAACGAGCCGCTGGGTCGCGTCACCATGGTGCCGCTCTATCGCGAGCGCTATTGCCTTCTGACCTCTTCGACGGCGGCGCTCGGCAACCGGGACAGCGTGACCTGGGCCGAAGTTGCGAGGGTTCCGCTCTGCCTGCTCACGCCCGACATGCAGAACCGCCGGATCATCGACACGCTATTGCGCTCGGCCGGCGGCGAGCCGCGGCCGATGCTGGAATCCAACTCCATGATCGTGCTGTTCGCGCATGTGCGAACCGGGCAATGGGCGAGCGTGATGCCCGAGAAGCTTGCGGAGACGCTGGGGCTTACCGAGAAAATCCGCGCCATTCCCATCGTGCAGCCCGAGGCCGTGCATACCATAGGGTTGGTGGTGCCGCCGCGGGAACCGATGACGCCGCTTGCTGCAGCGCTCGTTGCCGAAGCGAAGCGAATCGGCTCCGATCTGGGCGCCGAGATACGCGAGCACATCGAGAGCGGCGCTTAAGCGGACTTGCCGGCTCTCCTTTGCGGTCTCGCCTCGGAAGCAGAAGAGGTGAATCATGCCGTTTCGCCCAAGCCGCCGCAGTATTTTGCAACTTGCCGCAAGCTGCGGTGTCACGCTCTCGTTCCCGCTACGCGCCGCGCGTTCGCAAACCTCGTTCAATATCTTCTTCGATTTTCAAAGCACGCTGATGTCCGGTGCGGCGACCGAGCTTGCCGACCGGCTGGCGCAGGAAATCATGCCCGCCGGCCGCGTCATGCTGGTCGGCCATGCCGATACGGCAGAAGCACAGCCTGAAAGGCTTTCTTATGCGCGGGGCAACGAGGTGTTGAAGCACTTCCTGCGCAAGCAGGCGCTGGTCCGGGTGCGCTTCGACGTGGTGAGCGGCGGCGTTTCGACGCCGCTGATCCGGACCGGCCCCAACATCCAGGAGCCGCGCAACCGCCGCGTCGAAGTCATTCTCGGATAAAAAAGAAGCCGCCCTGCGAGGGCGGCTTCAAGGTTGAAGGGGACGGGAAGTCCCTTCGTAATAGGTTTCAGAACAAGCCGACGATGCGGCCTTCTGCGTTGACGTCGATCGTATCGGCGGAGGGTACTTTCGGCAGGCCGGGCATGGTCATGATCTCACCGCAGATCGCGACGATGAATTCCGCACCTGCGGAGAGGCGCACCTCGCGCACCGGAATATTGAAGCCGGTCGGCGCGCCCTTCGCGTCCGGATTGGTCGAGAAGGAATACTGCGTCTTGGCGATGCAGACCGGCAGATTGCCGAAGCCCATCTCTTCCCAGGTCTTGAGCTGATCCTTCACCGACTTGTCGGCGGTCGCATTGTCCGCGCGGTAGATTTCCTTGGCGATGGTGCGGATCTTTTCGAACAGCGGCATGTCGTCGGGATACAAGAGCTTCAGGTTCGCCTTGCCTTCGTCGCAGACCTTGACGACCGCCTTGGCGACGTCGGCAGCACCGGCACCGCCTTCGGCCCAGTGGTCCGCCATCAAGGCTTCGACGCCCATGGCTGCGCACTTGTCCTTGACCAGCTTGATCTCGGCATCGGTATCGGCCGAGAAGCGGTTGATGGAGACGACCGCGGGAAGGCCGAACTTCTTCAGGTTCTCGATGTGACGCTGGAGGTTCGACATGCCGGCTTCGAGCGCCTTCAGGTCTTCCTTCTTCAGGTCGTTCTTCGCGACGCCGCCGTGCATCTTGAGCGCGCGGATGGTCGCAACGATCACGACGCAATCGGGCTTGAGGCCGGTCTTGCGGCACTTGATGTCGAGGAACTTCTCGGCACCCAGATCGGCGCCAAAGCCGGCTTCGGTGACGACATAGTCGGCAAGCTTCAGCGCGGCAGTGGTCGCGGACACCGAGTTGCAGCCATGCGCGATGTTGGCGAAGGGGCCGCCGTGGATGAAGGCGGGCGTGCCTTCGAGCGTCTGCACGAGGTTCGGCGCGATCGCGTCCTTCAGGAGCGCGGTCATCGCGCCATGGGCGTTCATTTCCTTGGCGCGGATCGGCTTACGCTCGCGCGTATAGCCGACGATGATGTTGCCGAGGCGCGTCTTCAGGTCTTCGAGGTCCTTGGCGAGACAGAAGATCGCCATGACTTCCGAAGCGACCGTGATGTCGAAGCCGGCTTCACGCGGATAGCCGTTCGCAACACCGCCGAGCGAGCAGACGATTTCGCGCAGCGCGCGGTCGTTCATGTCGAGCACCCGGCGCCAGGCGACGCGGCGCGAGTCCATGCCGGAGGGATTGCCCCAGTAGATGTGGTTGTCGATCAGCGCCGAGAGCAGGTTGTGCGCGGACGTGATCGCGTGGAAGTCGCCGGTGAAGTGCAGGTTGATGTCTTCCATCGGCACGACCTGCGCATAGCCGCCGCCTGCGGCACCACCCTTCACGCCGAAGCAGGGGCCGAGCGAAGGCTCGCGCAGCGCGCACATCGCCTTCTTGCCGATGTGGTTCAGCGCGTCGGTCAGGCCCACGGTGGTCGTGGTTTTTCCTTCACCGGCGGGCGTCGGCGAGATCGCGGTCACGAGCTCGAGCTTGCCGTTCGGCTTGCTGGCGAGCGACTTGATGTAGTCCATCGAAACCTTTGCCTTGTAATGGCCGTAGGGTTCGAGGTTCTTGGCATCGATGCCGAGGCGTTCTTTCGCGACATCCATGATCGGCCGCATCTTTGCAGCCTGTGCGATTTCGATGTCCGATTTCGGATTCTGGTGTTGGGAAGCGGGCATGTGATGATCCGTGGTAGGGATGTTTGAATTGCTGGGAGCAGTTACGAGAAGCGCGCGCCTTTTTCGATCTTGGCGGAAGCCGCCCATTCGCCGGCGTTGACCTTCGGTCCGTCGGCCTGCACGCGGGTGAGCTTGAAGCGGCCGTCGGCGCAGACGACGGTGATGCCGTCGCTCTCAACGAGGACGACTTCGCCGAGCTTGCCCGCGATGCCTTTCGGGTCGCGCGCAGGCAACGGGGTCGCGTCGAAGATTTTGAGCTTGGTGCCGTTGATCGTGGCCCAGGCACCCGGCGCGGGATTGCAACCGCGGATCAGGCGGTCGATCTGCTCCCACGACTTGCCGAAATCGACATGCGCGTTGCCCTCGCGGCAAAGCCCTTCATAGGTGGCTTTGGATTCGTCCTGCTTGATGCGCGGCGCCTTGCCGGCTTTGACGAGATCGACCGATTCCAGCATCGCCTCGACGCCCATCGGAAACAGGCGGTCGAAGTAAACCGTGCCGAGCGTGTCCTTGCCGGAGATCGGCGTGGTCTTCTGCAAAAGCACGTCGCCGGTATCGAGGCCGTTGTCGGGCCAGAAGATCGAAAGGCCGGTTTCCTTCTCGCCCTTGATGATCGGCCAGTTGATCGCCGATGCTCCGCGATAGGCGGGCAGGAGCGAGGGGTGATACTGGATCGAGCCGTGCGTCGGGATGTTGAGAAATTCCTCCGGCACGAACAGCGTCACGAAAGCCATGACCTGCAGGTCGGGCTTCAGCGCCTTGAACTGTTCCCACACTTCCGGCTTCTTGTAGGAATCCGGCTGATAGACCGGAAGGTTTGCAGCGAGTGCTGCTTCCTTCAGTGGATCGGCTTTCTGTCCTTCTTTCTCCGGCGCGACATAGACGCCGATGACATTGTCACCACGCTTGAGCAGCGCTTCGAGAACCGCTTTACCGAAGGCCTGCTGGCCATGCACGACGATACGCATCGTCTCTTCTCCCTCGAATTTTCTGCTTAAAAACCCCGCCCCGTTGCTGGGGCGGGGTGATTTTCCTTAGGCCGCTTTCTCTTTCTTCTCCGGCGGGGTGATTGCGCCCGACACCTTGATGTCGGCGATCTCCTTGGCCGAGTAACGCAGCACGTCTTTGAGGATTTCGTCGGTATGCTCGCCCAAAAGCGGCGAGCGCTTTACCTTGGAGATCGAGTCCGAAAGCTTGATCGGATTGCCGACCGAGAGGTACTTGCCGCGCTTCGGGTGATCGACTTCGACGATGGTGCCGGTATTGCGCAGCGACTGGTCTTCCGCGAGTTCCTTCATCGACAGGATCGGCCCGCACGGAATGTCGTACTTGTTGAGGATGTCCATGGCCTCGAACTTGGTCTTGCTCATGGTCCACTCCTCGATCCGCGAGAAGATCTGGTTCAGCTTGGGCAGGCGTGCCTTCGGCGTCGAGAATTCCGGATCGGTCTTCCAGGTCGGCTCGCCGATCACGTCGCAGATCGCTTCCCAGACCGGCGCCTGGGTGATGACGTAGATGTAGGCGTTCGGATCTTCCGGTGCGCCCTTGCACTTCAAAATGCGGCCAGGCTGGCCGCCGCCGGAGTCGTTGCCCGCGCGCGGCGTTGCATCGCCGAACGGAATGCCTTCGCCATATTGCGAGTATTCGGTGAGCGGTCCGTGCTTCAGGCGCTGCTGGTCGCGCAGCTTCACGCGGGCAAGGTTCAGCACGCCGTCCTGCATCGCGCAGAGCACCTTCTGCCCGCGGCCGGTGCGGCTGCGCTGATAGAGTGCGGTCACAATGCCGAGCGCGAGATGCAGGCCGGTGCCGGAGTCACCGATCTGTGCGCCGGTCACGAGCGGCGGACCGTCGCGGAAGCCGGTGGTCGATGCCGAGCCGCCGGTGCACTGCGCGACGTTCTCATAGACCTTGCAGTCTTCGTAGGGTCCGGGGCCGAAGCCCTTCACCGAGGCCACGATCATGCGCGGGTTGAGCTTGTGGATGTGTTCCCAGGTCAGCCCCATGCGGTCGAGCGCGCCGGGGGCGAAGTTCTCGACCAGCACGTCGCATTCCTTGATGAGGCGGTCGAGGATTTCCTTGCCGGTCTTGTGCTTCGAGTCGATCGTGATCGAGCGCTTGTTGTGGTTGAGCATCGTGAAATAGAGCGAGTCCGCTCCCTTAACGTCCACGAGCTGGCCGCGCGTGATGTCACCGACGCCCGGACGCTCCACCTTGATCACGTCCGCGCCGAACCATGCCAGCAACTGCGTGCAGGTCGGGCCGGACTGGACATGCGTAAAGTCGAGAATCCGCACGCCTTCGAGCGCGAGGCCCGCCTGGCCGAACGGCTTCTTCGAGGGCGAGGGCATTCCGTTCGCCTTCTTCGCGGTTTTCTTGACGGCTTTCTTGGCTGCTTTCTTTGCCGCCGGCTTCTTCGCCTTCACGGCCTTGAGTTTCGACTTCTTCTTCGCTTTTGCCATGACTGATCTCGCTGAAATTACTTTTTCTTGAGTGCGCTTTGCGGATTGAGATTACCGATGCGGCCGGACTCGGAGCCCGCTGCCGGATCGATCACCGCATTGATAAGGGTCGGCTTGCCGCTATCGAGCGCGGCATTGATGGCTTGCCGCAACTCGTCGGGCGACGTCGCATTCACGCCAACACCGCCGAAGGCTTCCATCATCTTGTCGTAGCGCGCGCCCTTCACGAACACGGTGGTCGCCGGGTCGTCGCCCGCCGTGTTCACGTCGGTACCGCGATAGATGCCATCGTTGTTGAAGATGACGATGCAGACCGGCAGCTTGTAGCGGGCGATGGTTTCGACCTCCATGCCCGAGAAGCCGAAGGCTGAGTCGCCCTCGACCGCGAGCACCTTGGAGCCGGTTTCGACGGCTGCCGCGACCGAATAGCCCATGCCGATACCCATGATGCCCCAGGTGCCGACATCGATGCGCTTGCGCGGCTGATAGATGTCGATGATGCCGCGCGCGAGATCGAGGGTGTTTGCGCCTTCGTTCACGAGCATCGTGTCCGGGCGCTCCTTGATGACCTGCTTAATGACGCCCAGCGCGCCGTGGTAATCCATCGGCACGTTGTTGTTCATCAGCTTCGGCGCCATCTTGGCGACGTTGTCGTCGCGCTTCTTCGCGACGGTTGCGGTCCACTCGGCCGGTGCCTTCGGGAAGTCGTTGCCCATGGCCGAGAGCAGGGCGTTCACGCAGGAGCCCATGTCGCCGACGACCGGCGCCACGATTTCGACGTTGGAGTCCATTTCCTTCGGCTCGATGTCGAGCTGAATGAACTTCTTCGGCGCATCACCCCAGTTCTTGCCCTTGCCGTGCGAAAGGAGCCAGTTGAGGCGGGCACCCATCATCACGACGACGTCGCTATCTTTCAGCACCAGCGAGCGCGCCGCACCCGCGCATTGCGGATGCGTGTCGGGAAGCAGGCCCTTGGCCATCGACATCGGCAGGAACGGGATGCCGGATTTCTCGACGAAGTTCTTGATCGCTTCGTCGGCCTGCGCATAAGCCGCGCCCTTGCCGAGAATGATAAGCGGCTTCTTCGCGCTTTTCAGAACGTCGAGCGCGCGCTTCACCGCATCGGGACCCGGAATCTGCGCGGGGGCCGCGTCGATCACCTTGATCAGCGATTTCTTGCCGGCTTCCGCACCCATGACCTGGCCGAACAGCTTTGCCGGCAGGTCGAGATAAACGCCGCCCGGTCGGCCCGATACGGCCGAACGGATCGCGCGGGCCAGACCAATGCCGATGTCCTGCGCGTGCAGGATGCGATAGGCCGCCTTGCACATGGTCTTGGCGACCGCGAGCTGGTCCATTTCCTCGTAGTCGCCCTGCTGCAGGTCGACGATCTCGCGCTCCGACGAACCCGAAATCAGGATCATCGGGAAACAGTTGGTGGTTGCATGCGCGAGTGCGGTCAGGCCGTTCAGAAAGCCAGGCGCCGACACCGTGAGGCAGATGCCCGGCTGTTTCGTGAGCCAGCCTGCGATCGATGCGGCATAGCCCGCATTCTGCTCGTGACGGAAAGAGAGCACGCGAATGCCGGCGGCTTGCGCCATGCGGCCGAAATCCGTGATCGGAATGCCGGGGACGCCGTAGATGTTTTTCACGCCGTTCAGTTTCAGCGCGTCGATGAGCAGGTTGAAGCCGTCGGTCAGTTCTTCTTCCGCTCCGGCTGCCTTCAGGGCCGCTTCCGCCATTAGTCTCCCTCCAGAAAATTCGTCTTCGTCAGTCGAGATAGTCAGCGTTCTTCGCGACGTGGTCGGCGAGGCCGAGCGCGTGCTGGCGAACGAGTGATTCGGCACGAACGGTGTCGCGCGATTCGATCGCCTCGATGATGTTCAGGTGATCGTGGATCGAACGGTCGGCGCGGTTCTTTTCGACGATCGTCTTGCGCCGGATCATCCGCATATGCGTGAACAGGTTTTCCGCGAGCCGGATCAGCGTCGCGTTCTTGCTCATCGCGATGATGGTCTGGTGAAACTGGATGTTTACTTCGGAATATTCGTCGAGCCGGACGTGAAGCTTTCCGTTCTCGAACTTCGCGAACATCTCGCGCAGGTGGGAGATGTCCTCGTCCGAGGCATTTTCGGTGATCAGGCGCGCGGCCATGCTTTCCAGCGCCGCCCAGGCTTCGATCAGTTCGACGACCTGGCGCTTGGTCTTGCGGACGATATAGATGCCGCGCCGGGGAACCGAGCGGACAAAGCCTTCGCGTTCAAGCTGCGCCATGGCTTCGCGGACCGGCGTGCGGCTGATGCCGAACTGGAGCGCGAGCGCGCGTTCGTCGAGCCGGATCTCGCCCCGGCGCCCGTAGATGTCGAGCGACAGCAGAACGTCCTTCAGCGCGTTATACGCGCGATCCTTGAAAGTCGCGGTGCCCTCTAGCGGCTCTGCGGTAATCCGCTCGGCGTCTTCCTGAGGGGCACTCGCTCCGGAAAGAGGCGTGCTCATACTCTACCTTCATGCTAACTGCATGATAATTTTACTGTAATACATAATTACACGAGTGGCGAGGGCTTTTGAACCCTCGCCAATCTTTTATTCAGGATTACGCCGCGGTGGCCGGGCGATCGCCGCGGATGCGGCTGAGGCCCGCCGAAATCAACGACCAGAACAGGGCGATGAAACCGAGCAGCATGATCGTGCTGACCAGACCGTTCGAGAAGAAGACGCCGAGACTACCCTGCGATTCGAGCAGGGCCTGACGGAAGGCTTCTTCGGCGCGGTCGCCGAGCACCATCGCCAGCACGAGCGGCGCAAGCGGATAGTTCGTCTTCTTGAACAAGTAGCCGAGGATACCGAATGCCAGCATCATCACGATGTCGAAGAAGCTGTTGCGGACCGTATAGGCGCCGACCGAGCAGAACATCAGGATGATCGGGGCGATGATGCCGAAGGGAATGCGCAGGATCGCCGCGAGCAACGGTACGCAGGTCAGCACGATGATGAGGCCGACAACGTTACCAAGATACATGGAGGCGATCAGCCCCCAGACGAACTCCTTGTTCTCGACAAAGAGCATCGGGCCTGGCTGCAGGTTCCAGATCAGCAGGCCGCCAAGCAGCACGGCTGCGGTCGGTGAACCCGGTACGCCGAGTGCAAGCATAGGCAGAAGCGCCGATTTGCCTGCGGCATGCGCCGCGGTTTCCGGCGCGATCACGCCTTCGATTTCGCCGTTGCCGAAGTTTTTGCCGTTCTTCGATACGCGCTTGGCGATACCGTAGCTCATGAAGGAGGCGGGCGTTGCGCCGGCCGGCGTAATGCCCATCCAGCAACCGATCAAACAGGACCGCAGATAGGTCCACCAGTATTGCGGCAACTTCTTCCACGTCTCGAGCACGATGCGAAGGTTGATCTTCGCTTCCTTGCCCTTGAACTTCAGGCCTTCTTCCATGGTGAGCAAAATTTCACCGATGCCGAACAGGCCGATGACCGCGATCAGGAAGTCGAACCCCGGCAAAAGGTAGTCGGATCCGAAGGTCAGCCGCAGCGTGCCGGTCATGTGATCGGTGCCGATGGTGGCAAGCGCGAAGCCGATGAGCATGGCAGCCAACGTCTTGAACGGCGGCTCCTTGGAAAGCCCCACGAAGCTTGCAAAGGCTAGAAAGTAAACCCCAAACTTTTCCGCGGATCCGAATTTCAGCGCGAAGGCGGCGACCATCGGCGCAAGCAAGGTGATCATTACCACGGCAAAGAATGCGCCGACGAAAGACGATGTGAAGGCGGTCGTTAGCGCTTCGCCGGCGCGGCCTTGTTGCGCCATGGGGTACCCGTCAAAGGTGGTTGCCACCGACCATGGTTCGCCGGGAATATTGAACAGGATGGAAGTGATTGCGCCGCCGAACAGCGCGCCCCAATAGATACACGAGAGCAGGATCACAGCGGAGGTCGGCTGCATCGAGAAGGTCAGCGGCAGCAGGATTGCGACCCCGTTCGCACCGCCCAGCCCCGGCAGCACGCCGATGATCACGCCAAGCACGATGCCGACCATCATAATAAAGATGTTGAACGGCAGATACATCGTTGTTCCGAAGATGTTGACATCCTGGAACGCCAGCACTGTCGCGAAACCGTGGAATAGATTCAGAAATTCTGCCATGACGACACTTCAGGTTAATCGGTTGCGATTTCTTGTTGCTCAGTAGCCGAACATGGCTTCGATCGGGCCCTTGGGTAGTGCGACCAGGAACCAGCGCTCGAAAACCAGGAACGTTATTAACGGCACGCCGATCGCGATGATCGCGGTGCGGGTCGGGCCGTAGTCGCTGATGCGCATCATGAAGTAGGCGATCAGCAGCATCGCCGCGAAATAGATGCCGATATAGGGCACCAATGCGATGAAGACTGCGATCGGCCAGGTGACGGTCCCGACCTGCTTGAGTTGGTCCCATTCGGCGAAAACTTTGGTCCTGCTGCCCTGCCAGCCGTGCCAGATGTTGACGGCGGTAGCGCCGAGCAGGATCACGCCGATGATAAAGGGAAAGAAGCCGGCCTGCGGTCCTTCGAATCCCCAGCCGATGCCCGCCAGCAGCGCGCCGTAAACGACCACTGTTCCGAACAAACCGATTCCAGCTGCCACGGCGAGTTCAAACGTGCGATGGGCAGGACCTTGGCCCGCGGTGTTTTCGTCACCACTCATGACGTTCTTTCCTTGTCAGAGAAGATGAAAACGCCGGCGGACTTCTCCGCCGGCGTGAAAATTTAGTTCTTCGCGAGGAAGCCCGCTTCCTTCATGAGGTTGTAGTGACGCTGGTGTTCTTTCGACACCCACTCCACATACTCCTTGCCGGTCATGAAGGTCTGATTGAAGGCGCCGTTGTTCATGAGGTCCTTCCACTCAGGCGTCGCGCGTACCTTCTGGAACAGATCGACATAGAACTTGACCTGATCGGGGGTCGCGCCCGGCGTCATGAAGAAGCCGCGCAGCATGAGATACTCGACATCGAGGCCCTGCGACTTGCACGTCGGGATCGAGCTCCATGCTTTGTCGCCGGCGATTTTGTCGTTGTAGGGCAGGGGCTTAGAGTCAAACACGCAAAGGGGACGCAGTTTGCCGCCGCGCCAATGCGCGACCGCTTCGATCGGGTTGTTCACGGTTGAATCGACATGATTGCCGACGAGTTGCACGGCAACCGCGCCGCCGCCGCGATGCGGGATGTAGGTGAATTTCACGCCAGCCGCCTTTTCGATCGCGGCCGTGACGATCTGGTCTTCCTGACGAGACCCGGTGCCCGCCATCTTGAAGCCGCCCTTCTTCGCGGCATCGAGGAATTCCTTGACGTTCTTGTAGGGCTTCTCGGCGTTCACCCAGAGCACGAATTCGTCGAGCGCGAGCATCGCAACCGGCGTGAAGTCTTTGTAGCTGAACGGCTGGTTGGTGCCGAGCGGCGTGGTGAACAGGTTCGAAAGGGTAATGATGAGCTTGTGCGGATCGCCTTTTGAATTCTTTACGTCGTTGAAGCCTTCTGAGCCTGCGCCGCCGGCTTTGTTCACGACGATCATCGACTGCTTCATCAGGTTGTGTTTGGCGATGATGCCCTGAATGGCGCGCGCCATCTGATCCGCGCCACCGCCGGTGCCGGCGGGTACGATGATCTCGACCGTTTTCTGCGGCTCCCACGCGTGGGCAGTATGTGCGCCGACTGCAATGCCGAGCGCGGCGGTCGCGACAAGTACAGAACTACGTTTTAGATGGAACATCCCGTCCTCCCTAAAAGAACTCCCACTCGATCTCGTGTCGGGTTGGGTCAAGAAGGCTAATCCGAACTTCCACGGAGTCCAATAATTTGTGCATACATTATTCCACGGAAGTCCATGAAATCGTTGATGCACTGCGCGAATGATCGTGCCGCACATGCGAAGCTACAATGCGATAAACGAAAAACAATAGAGCAAGTCTATCGAAGTTCCGCACTCGCGATTGAGTCGCAAGAGCGGTCGCAAGAGCGGTAGCGCGAGACAAGCAACATCGGATCAGCGAGAACTGAAAGCAGCAAGGCGAAGGAGAGCGATGATGCTATCGACCGAGCCGGTACTTCATATCGAGGCCGATCTCGAAACGCCGCAACTCTTCGGCAAGACGCCCTACGGCGAGCGGCGCGTCATCAATATCGTCGGCGGCACCGTCGCGGGCCCCAGACTGCGCGGCAAGATCCTGCCCGGCGGCGCCGACTGGCAGATCATCCGCAGTGACGGGGTCGCCGACATCTTCGCGAAGTACACCGTCGAGATCGAGGGCGGCGGCTTCGTACTGGTGACCAGCGCCGGGGTCCGCCACGGCCCGCCCGAGGTGATCGCGCGTCTTTCGCGCGGCGAGCCGGTGGACCGGGACGCGTATTATTTCCGCACCTGCGTGCGTTTCGAGACCGCGGCTCCGGAAGCCGACTGGCTCAACCGCGTTCTGATGATCGCTGTCGGCGCGCGGGAAAAAATGAAGGTGAAGCTCGACCTCTATGAAGTCCTTTGAGCCGTTAAGCGACTGTAGAAGCAGAGGAAATTTAGCTTCTTGCCCGTCCTGACAGAATGTTATATTTTATAACAAAAATAAGTCAGGGAGCCGATAATGACCGCCACGTCCGCCAAGGCGAAGGTTGCGCAAAACCTTCCGCGCTCGCTGACCGTCGAGTTCGACGGCGATATCGCTATTCTCAAGCTGGCGCGCCCGGAGAAGCGCAACGCGCTGAACAACGAACTCGTCCGTGGACTGGAAAATTTCTTCATCGACCTGCCGGCGGATGTGAAAGCCGTCGTGTTGCACGGCGAAGGCGATCATTTCTCCGCCGGGCTGGACCTTTCCTCGCTGACCGAAACCGATTTCACCGAAGGCTTTCACCATTCCCGCGCCTGGCACTATGCCTTTGAGCGGATCGAGTTCGGCAAGGCGCCGGTCGTATCCGTGTTGCATGGCGCGGTGGTCGGCGGCGGCCTCGAGCTTGCCTGCGCCACGCATATCCGCGTCGCGGAGCAGTCGGCGTATTACGCGCTTCCCGAAGGCAGCCGCGGCATCTATGTCGGCGGCGGCGGCTCGGTTCGCATTCCGCGCCTGATCGGCACCGCGAAGATGATGGACATGATGCTCACCGGCCGCGTGTTCGGCGCGGAAGACGGGCAGGCCATGGGCATTTCGAATTATCTGGTCGGCGACGGCGAGGGGCTTGCCAAAGGCATCGCGCTTGCAAAGCGCATCGCGGAAAATCCGCCGCTCACCAATTTCGCGATTACCAACGTGCTGCCGCGCATCGTCGAGTTCGACACCGCCGGTGGCTATGTCGTGGAATCCATCATCTCTTCCGTCGCTTCCTCGGATGAAGCGGCCAAGGAGCGCCTGCGCGCGTTCCTCGAAAAGCGCGGGCCGAAAGTCGTTCGCTGAACATATAATTCAAGAAAAACAAGCCGGAAAACGGCGCGAAGTTTGGGAGTGCGGAAATGTCCAATGCAGCGCGGCAGGAGAATTCCGCCGCGAAAGAAATTCCGGTTCGCAAGGTCCGCCTGAGCCGGCTGGAGCCCGATATCGAGCGGCGCGCCGACGGCGCGATCCTGATGACGTGCCGGGACAAGCTCGACGCCTTTCCCGTGAAGATCACCGAGCGGCTCGAACATTGGGCAAACGAAGCGCCGGATCGCGTCTTCATGGCGGAACGTGACGAGCGCGGCGAATGGCGCAAGGTGACCTACGCCGAAGCGCTGGCCTTGGCGAAAAGTTATGGCGAGGCGCTGTTGTCGCTTAATCTTTCCGCGGAACGGCCGCTCGTCATTTTATCCGGCAACAGCGTCGATCATCAGATGCTTTCGCTCGGCGCGCTCTACGCGGGCATCGCCTACGCGCCTGTCTCGCCGGCCTATTCGCTGGTATCGACCGACTTTGCGAAGCTGCGCGACATCTTCAAGCTCCTGACGCCGGGACTCGTCTTCGCAGCCGATGGCGCGCCGTTCGGGAAGGCGATCGACGCAGTGGTGCCGGAAGATATTGAGATTGTCGTTTCGAAGAATCCGCCGAAGACGCGGAAGACCACGCTGCTTGCCGATCTCGCGAAAACCACGCCGACCACCGCAGTCGAACGCGCGCACGCCAACGTCAACGGCGATACCATCGCAAAATTTCTCTTCACGTCCGGCTCTACCGGCGTGCCGAAGGGCGTCATCAATACCCAGCGTATGCTCTGTTCCAATCAGGTGATGCTGCGCTCGTCGCTGCAATATTTCCAGGACGAGCCGCCGGTCGTGCTGGACTGGGCGCCGTGGCACCACACCGCCGGCGGCAACCACGACGTCTATCTCGTGCTTTATAATGGCGGCACGTTCTACATCGACGAAGGCAAGCCCGCGCCTGGCGCAATCGAGGCGACGGTGCGAAACCTGCGCGATGTCGCGCCGACCTGGTACTTCACCGTTCCCAAAGGCTATGAGGCGCTGATCCCGTTTCTGCGCGCGGATCGGGAACTTCGCGAGAATTTTTTCAGCAATCTGAAAGTGCTCTGGTTCGCGGGTGCTGCGCTGTCGCAGCCGGTGTTCGATGCGATGAAGGAGCTTGCGGTGGAAACCTGCGGCGAGCGCATTCCGTTTCTCACCGGCCTCGGCTCCACTGAAACCGCGCCGATGGCGCTCGGCCGCATGTGGGACAGCGACTACTCGACCAACATGGGCCTGCCCGCGCCCGGCATCGTGCTGAAGCTCGTGCCGACGCAGGGAAAACTTGAGGCGCGACTGCGCGGTCCCAACATCACGCCCGGCTACTGGCGTCAGCCGGAATTGACGGCGAAAGCCTTCGATGAAGAGGGATTCTACAAGCTCGGCGATGCGCTGAAGTTCGAAGACGACAACGATCCGCGCAAGGGCCTCCTGTTCGACGGACGCCTGACCGAAGACTTCAAGCTCTCGACCGGCACATGGGTAAGCGTCGGCCCCTTGCGGACCCAGATCATGAACCGCTTCCAGCCGTATATGCGCGACGTGGTGCTGGCGGGCGAGAACGAGAACGAAGTCACGGCACTCGGCATTCCCGACCTGCCTGCGATCCGCGCGCTGCATCCCGAACTCGACAAGAGCCTCCCCGATGCGGAAGTCCTGAGCGCGCAAAGCGTTCGCGCCAAAGTGCGCGAGCGCCTTGCGGCTTTCATGCTCGAAAGCACCGGCAGTTCGAACCGGCTCACCCGCATTCTCCTGATGGATGAGCCGCCGTCGATGGACGCCGGTGAAATGACGGACAAAGGCTCGATCAACCAGCGCGCGGTGCTCGGCCGTCGTGCTGAACTTGTAAAAGAACTCTATGCGAACCCGCCATCGGCGCGGGTCATCGTTGCGGAAGGAAAGTGACATGGCCAATCCGAAACCGCTGGCAGCAAGCTGGAACGACGTGTGGATCGTCGATGGCGTAAGAACGCCGTTCGCCGATTACACCGGGCCGCTCTCGCTGGTTTCTCCGATCGACCTCGGCATCAAGGCGGCGCGCGAAGCCTTCGCGAAGACGCAGCTTTCGCCGGAGGATGTCGGCATCGTGGTCACCGGCAACATGGCGCAGGCGAGCTTCGACGCCTACATGCTGCCACGTCACGTCGGGCTTTATTCCGGCGTGCCGATCGAGGTGCCCGCGCACATGGTGCAGCGGGTCTGCGGCACCGGCATCGAAGTCATCATGCAGGCGGCGGACGCGATCACGCATCGCGGCGTCGATCTCGCGCTCTGCGTTGGTGCCGAATCCATGAGCCGCAATCCGGTCGCAAGCTATACCTCGCGCAGCGGCTTCCGCATGGGGCAGGTCGAGTTCAAGGATTTCCTCTGGGAAGCGCTGCTCGACCCCGCGGCAAGCGTCACCATGGGGGACACCGCGGAAAATCTCGCGCAGAAGTATCAGATCACGCGCGCCGAGGTGGATGCCTATGCCGCGCGTTCCTTCGAGCGCGCCGTCGCAGCACAACAGAGCGGTTTTCTTGCCGGTGAAATCACGCCTGTGAAGACCGAGAAGTTCGAGCGCGAAGGCTACAATGCGCGCGGCATCAAGCTCTCCTCGAAGATCGACGCGCTGAAGGACGACACGCATATCCGTCCGTCGCCGGTCGAGACGCTTGCGAAAATCCGCCCCGCATTCGGCGGCGTGCAGACCGGTGGCAACTCCTCGGCCGTGGTCGATGGCGCGGCGGCGGCACTGGTCGCTTCCGGCGATTATGCGAAGAAGAAAGGCAAGACGCCGCTGGCTCGCGTCGTCGCCGGTGCCGCGGTGGGATGCCCGCCGGAGATCATGGGCATCGGCCCGGTGCCCGCGATCAGGGCGGTGCTGGAAAAGGCGGGCTTGCAGCTCGAAGACATCGACCGCTTCGAGATCAACGAAGCCTTCGGTGCGCAGGTCTTGGCTTGCGCGCGCGAGCTCGGGCTTGATGAGAACAAGTTGAATGTGAACGGCGGCGCGATCGCAATCGGGCATCCCTTGGGTGCAACCGGCGTTCGCCTCGCCGTCACGGTATCGCGTGAGCTGTCGCGCTCGGGCTTGCGTTATGGCATCGCATCGGCTTGCATCGGCGGCGGGCAGGGCATCGCGCTGCTCGTCGAAAACATGAACGCCAGTCAGTCACGGAAGCATTGAGATGGACGTAAAAGGTCATGCCGCGCTCGTCACGGGCGGAGGCTCTGGTTTGGGTGCGGCAACCGCTTCGGCACTCGCTGCCGCAGGCGCGAAGGTTGCGCTGCTGGATGTCAATCTGGATGCCGCGAAGGCGCACGCCGAAAAGATCGGCGGCATCGCCATCAAGTGCGATGTTGCGGACTCCGACAGCGCGACCGCTGCCGTGAAAGAAGCGCACGATAAACATGGCGTCGCCCGCGTGCTGATCAATTGCGCCGGCATCGGCACGCCGAAGAAAATCCTGGGCCGCGAAGGGCCGCAGGCACTTTCGGATTTCGAACGCATCATCCGCGTGAACCTGATCGGTTCGTTCAACGTGCTGCGTCTGTTTGCTGCCGACCTGCAGAACGCCGAAGCGCTGGCCGACGGCGAGCGCGGCGTCTGCATTTCGACCGCCTCGGTTGCGGCCTATGAAGGTCAGATCGGGCAGGCGGCTTATGCGGCGTCAAAAGGCGGCATCGTCGGCCTGACGCTTCCCGCCGCGCGCGAACTCGCGACCTTCGGCATCCGCGTGCTTGCGATTGCGCCCGGTATTTTCCTCACGCCCATGCTGCTCGGCCTTTCGGAGGAAGTGCAGCGCTCGCTTGCGGCTTCCGTGCCGTTTCCGAAACTTCTCGGCAAGCCGGAGCAATATGCCTCGCTTGCGATGGAAATGGTCCGCAACACCTATCTCAACGGCGAGGTCGTCCGCATCGACGGTTCGCTCCGCATGGCGCCCAAATGAAGCTGAATAAGTGAAGGCAAGCGCGTAATGTTCGTCAATCGCCGCGCGGTTCGCATTGAATGGGGCGACTGCGATCCCGCCGGGATCGTGTTCTATCCCCGCTATTTCGCGATGTTCGACCATTCGACCGCGATGCTGCTCGAGGCCGCGACCGGCTACACGAAATATCAGATGACCAAGGTCTATGATTTTGTCGGCTTTCCCATGGTCGATACCGGCGCGAAGTTGTTTATCCCGTCGAAGTTCGGCGACGACATCGTGATCGAATCCACGATTTCGGAACTCGGAAAATCGAGCTTCAATATTTCGCACAAAGTCTGGAAGGGCGACCAGCTTGCCATCGAGGCGCATGAGAAGCGCGTCTGGGTCGGCAAGCATCCCGAAGATCCCGCACGGATCAAGTCGAAGCCGATACCGGATGAGGTTGCAGACAAGCTGCGCGGCAAGAAGACGGTCGAAGTCTAGTCTTCTTCGCCTTCGCTGCCGGGGCCGACCGCTTCGATGACGCCATGCAGGAGCTTCAAGAGCTCCCGCCGGCCGTCTTCGCCGATGATGCCGGACAGCCGTTTCTCGTGCGCGTCGGATCGCGCGCGTAATTCCCTCATCAGGCTTTCGCCCTTGTCGGTCAGCCGCAGCGCATAGGAGCGCCGGTCGGTCGCGACCGCTTCGCGGCGCGCGAGTCCGCGCCGCTCCAGCGCATCGAGGATGGCGACGAGGTTCGCGCGCTTGATGCCGAGCGCTTCGGATACCTGTGCCTGCTTCAGGCCGGGATTGCGGTCGATGACGGTAAGCACCGCGTATTGCACGGGGCGCACGCCAAGGTCGTCGAAGAAACGCAAAAAGTCGTTGAACGCGGCGAACTGCGCGCGGCGCAGCATATAGCCGGAAAGCACGGGCAATTCCCCGAGGTCGAGCTTCTCGCCGCTACGCGCGCCGGCTTCGTTTGCAATTGCCGGCTTGCCGTTTGCCATCGGTCCGTTCTCGAAAAGCGAACAGGGCGGCGTTTTCCCGCCGCCCTTATCCGTCAGATGCCCCAAACTTCCTTGGAGATATCGACGATGAGCTTGAACTTCGCCCACTGCTCGTCCTCGGTCAGCACGTTGCCTTCTTCGGTCGAAGCGAAGCCGCATTGCGGCGACAGGCAAAGCTGGTCGAGCGCGACAAATTTCGTCGCTTCGTCGATGCGGCGCTTGATCGAATCCTTGCTCTCAAGCTCGCCGGTCTTCGAGGTGATGAGGCCGATCACGATCTGCTTCTTGCCCTTCGGCACGAAACGCAGCGGCTCAAAGCCGCCGGAGCGGTCGTTGTCGTATTCGAGGAAGTAGCCGTCGTAATTCACTTCCTGGAACAGGCGCTCCGCAACCGGCTCGTAGCCGCCTTCTGAAACCCAGGTCGAACGGAAGTTGCCGCGGCAGACATGGGTCGTGATGGTCATGTCTGCGGGCTTGTTCGCAAGCGCCTGGTTGATCGTGCGCGCGTACCACATCGGCAGCTTTTCCGGGTCGTCGCCGCGTTCCTTCGCGCCCTGCATTTCCTTGGCGGAGCACAGATAGGCCCAGACGGTGTCGTCGAGTTGCAGATAACGGCAACCCGCGTCGTAAAACGCCTTCACAGCCTTGTTGTAAGCCATGCCCAGATCATTGAAGAACTGGTCGAGATCCGGATAGATCTTGTCGGAGATGCCCTTGCGGCCGCCGCGGAAGTGCAGCACCGACGGCGCCGGGATCGTCATCTTCGCGGTTTCTTTGGTGTTGGCTTTGAGAAACTTGAAGTGCTCGATCATCGGGTGCGTCGAGAAGTCGATCTTGCCGACTACGCGCACGCTTTCGGCGCGCGTCTGCACGCCGGCGAACTGGATGCCTTGGCTCGCCTGATAGCCTTCGACGCCGTCGAGTTTCTTCAGGAAGTCGAAGTGCCACCACGAGCGGCGGAATTCGCCGTCGGTGATGCTCTTCAGGCCGACTTCTTCCTGCTTCTTGATGATCTTGATGATCTCGGCGTCTTCGACGGCTTTGAGTGCGGCGTCGTCGATCTCGCCTTTTTCACGCTTGGCGCGCGCTTCCTTGAGCGGTGCCGTGCGCAGGATGCTGCCGACCTGGTCGGCGCGGAACGGGGGCGTTGTCCTCTGCATGGTAGTTATGTCCTATTACATTTTTCTTCTGGGCCGGTTCTAGCGCAAGTCCGCGGCCGCGCAAACATGCGCCGCGACATGAGAAAGCGGCGGGCCCGGAACCCCGAAACAGGCCTGCCCACGGGCGGGCCACCGTGGTCAACGCTAGAGGACGGCGAGCCCGGCGCGCAGTTCGGCGGTTTGCTGCTCGGTCAGCGCGGTCAAGGGCGGGCGCAGCCGGTGCCAGCCTTTATGTTTGTGCTGGTCGGCAAGTGTCGCCTTGACCGCTGCAATCAGCGGGAAGGAGGCGATCAGCGAACGGATCGCGCTCGCGCGCTTGTTCATCGCCGCCGCGTCCGCGGTCTGCCATCCGTCATAGAGCGCACGGATTTCCTTCACATGGGTATTGGCGGTCGCCGAGATGCAGCCCGCGGCACCCTTGCCGAGCGCATCGACCATGAGCGATTCCGAGGATGGAAAGATCGCAAATCCCGGAAACTTCTCGAGCAGCGTGTTCAGGTATTTCGCATCACCCGAAGAATCCTTGATGCCGACGATGACGTCCGGAAATGCGGCGCGCAGTTTCGCGATCAGTTCCGGTGACCAGACGAGCCCCGTCTGTTGCGGGAAGTTATAGAGATAGAGCCGCAGGCGCTGCGAGTTCACCCGCGCGATCACTTCGGAGACGAATTCGAACAGACCTTCGTCGGCAACGCCCTTGTAGTAGAACGGCGGCAAGAGCAGCGAACCCTTCACGCCGAGTTCGGCTGCGTGCGCCGTAAGCTTCACGGCGTCCCCGAAAGAAGCCGCGCCGGTGCCGGGAAGAAGCTGCGAGGGATTGATGCCGGAAGCGATCAGCTTTTCGAGCAGCTCTTTGCGCTCCGTGAAGTCCAGCGAATTGGCTTCGCTGGTGGTGCCGAGCACGGCGAGCCCATGCGCGCCATCGCGCAGCAATTCGTGACAGAACGCGAGATAGCGCTCGGTGTCGATGGAAAGGTCTTCGCGAAACGGCGTCGCCGCCGGCGGCCAGATACCGGTTGCAGTAGTCATATTTCCTGATCTCTAGGTGCTTACTTCGTTGCCGGACGGAACATTCGCTCCGCATTGCCGAAGGCAATACGCGCTGCATGCTCCTTCGGCAACTGTCCGAGCCATGCGCGGTAAGTCGCGATCAGGCTGTCGTATTGCAGCCAGCGCGGAGTGATCCAGGTATCCGTGCCGAGCAGGAAGCGGTCGGAATGGCTGGTGAAAAGGTCGCGGAAGCCGTCGGTCAGTGTGCCATCGCTTCCGGTAATGCCGCCGCGGAAAGAAAGCTCCGCCATCAGCGAGGGATACTTCTCGAGCAGGGCCTTCACTTCCGCCGCCGGCGTGGAGAACCCGGTATGGGCCCAGATGATGCGCGCCCGCTTGTCGTGGGAGTAGAGAAGTTCAAGCGCTTCGACGTCGCAATGCGCGTGAATATAGAGGTCGTTCTCGACCGCAAACTTCACGAGCTTGGCGGCGCCTTCCGTCGCCGCGGCCTTGCCGTAGATGTGAAACTCGCCGACGCCGCGGTAGTAGCCGCGCTTGAACTCGTCGCGTGTCATTTCAAAGATGGAATCATCCTTGAACCAGGTCGGGATGTCCGCGCGCGTCTTGTACTGGCGGATGAAGGGTACGACCCAGATTTCGCTCTGCTTTGCTTCCATCAGCGCGACGGTGCCGGTGTTCGGCCGGCTGGTTGCGAGAATGCCGCGCACGTTGTTCTTCTTCAGAAGTGCGAAGACCTGCTCGACGTTGTAGTGCGGGGTCGGCTCCCAGTTGTAATGCAGATGCGCGTCGAAGATCGGGCCGTCATAGGGCGCCTGCGCCCGCGCCGGGAGTGCGAAGGCCGCGAAGCAAGCCAAAACGCAAAGAAGGATAGTCCGAGGAAAGCGAGCCATGCGCATTCTTGCCCAGGAGAACGACCGCCCGGACACTGACCGAGTTTTAACAGGCGTCAAGAGGCCGCTTTGGGCGGAACGCGCCGGGCCTGCTATAGCTTGCACATGCGCATAATCGGACTGGCCGGATGGAGCGGGGCGGGCAAGACCACATTGGTCACGAAGCTCATTCCGCTGTTGCTCTCGCGGGGCCTGCGCGTATCGACCGTGAAGCACGCCCATAAGGGCTTCGACATCGACCTGCCGGGCAAGGATTCCCATCGTCACCGGACGGCGGGGGCGACCGAAGTGTTCGTCGCTTCCGGCGTGCGCTGGGCGCTGGTGCACGAACTGCGCGCCGAACCCGAACCCGATCTCGTCGACATCATTCCGATGATGGCGCCGGTCGATCTTCTGATCGTCGAGGGGTTCAAGCGGCACCGGCATCCGAAGATCGAGATTTACCGGCAGGAAGTCGGCAAGCCGCTGCTGCATCCCGAGGATGATTATATCGTGGCGGTCGCGTCCGACGTGCCGCTGCCCAACGCGCCGATACCCGTCATTGCGCTTGAAGATGTCGAGAAGATTACCGACGCAATTCTTGCGGAAGCGATGCCGGCCGAGCGGCTGAAGCCGCTGCCGCCGAAAGACTGAGCGTTATTCAGCGGCGATCTGCTGAGGATGCGGCAGCGCGCGTAGCGACGTGATCAACGCACCGAGCGGCTTGCCATCCGGGTCCTTCATCGCCGCGATCCGCGCCTGTGTCACGGCGTCGGCGAACTGTTCCCGCGGCATCTTGTTGGTAAGGAACGGCTCGATCACGAAATTGGCGATCGTGGTCCAGTTCTTCAGACCGCGCTTCATCGTGTCGCCGTAGCCTTTGACGAGTGTTGCCGTCGCCACCACGGCCTTGGCCGCTTCCGGATCGATGTGCAGCGACCGCTCGACCAGATCGAGCCAGCGCTCGGTCCATTCCCGCTCCTCGGCAAAGCGCAAGGTACGCGGACGCCACCAGCGCAAACCCGCAAGCAGCCGCAACCGCAGGAAGCCGAACAGGCTCGTCGTGCTCACTTTCATCTTGAAGGAGCGTTCGCTCCAGCCGCGCTTCTCGATCCAGCCGAGCACGCGACGCGCGAGCTTCGGCGGCAGCATCGAGAAAATTTCTTCCGGTCCCGGCTTCATGAATTCCGAAACGCGGATCAGCGCATCCTCGCCGGTTCCTGATTCCCGCCGCAGACGTTCGATACGCCCGTCACGGATTTTCAGTTGCGCGACCCGGATCGTGTCTTCGAAGGACATGCGTACCGCAAGCAGTCGCGCCAATTCCCGCAGCAAGGCGGCATCCGCCTGCTTGTGCTTGGCGAAGCGGGCGAGCCGATCGAGATAAAGGCGCGCATAGCCTTCGTTCTGGTAATCCGTAAGACGCCGCACGCCTTCGAGTACGATCCCGGCGGCCTCGCGCGGCAGGGTCTGGATTGCCTGCGCCTCAAGCTGGTTCTCTGCGCTGATCCGTACCGGAGCCGGCGCCGCCGGGACGGGCGTTTGCAAGTCTCCCGATGCGAGCGCAAAGCCGGCTTCGAAGCCGCGCAGGTTCGCGTCCACCGCCTTGCCTTCGGCGCGGATCGCCGCGCGAAAATATTCGGCGTCGATCGGAAGCGCGTTCGATCCGGCGAGCGCACCAAGCATCACCGCATTGAGCTGGCTGCCCGCGTTACGCGCGGTCGTCGCGAGATCGGCGAGCAGCGCCGATTTCGAGAACTTGCGCAGGACCTCCTGCAGCTTTGCGGGATCTGCGCGTCCGTCGCCCATCGCCGACTTCTCGTCCACCGTATAGACGCGATGCGTGGAGGCGATCAGGTGCGTGCGGGACGGCGTTACGCTTCCCGCCTGCACCGCGCGCGTCGTTTCCAGCAACTCGCTCGCGAGCATGACATCGACTTCGCCCGGCGCGGGGTTGAGGGCGAGCACGGGCTTTCCGCCATTCGCATCGCCGGGCGCAATCTCGAGATAGTATGTCGTCGCGCCGGTGCGTTGCGCCACGCCGGGAATGGACGTGCGCTGTGGAACGTGCCCCGCGGCGACCGCTGCATTCGTGATCCATGACGCCAGCACGCCGCCGCCTTCGCCGCCAAGCGCGGCGATCAAGAGGCGAACGGGGCGAGCCTCGGTCATTGCATTTATTCCGCAGGCGCCGGCAGCGGTGCTGCGCGATTGCCGCCGAGCAGGCGAATGAAAAACGCGGAAACGCGATGCCGCAGGCGATCGAGGAAACTCGGGTTCTCGATCACCTTGATCTCGGCAAAGGACGGGCAAAGCTGTGCTGCATGCGCGACCTCGCCGCAAAGGCCGCAACCCACGCAGTCATTGTTCACATGCGCGACCGGATCGGTGCGCAACGGATCTTCGTTCGGCTTGATGGTGAGCGAGGGGCAGCCCGACAGGCGCACGCAGGAATGGTCGCCGGTGCAGACATCGGGATCGACCCAGAAGCGGGTGCGCTCGACCCGCTTGCCTTCGCTTTTCATGCGGGCGAACGCCGGCTTCACGCGGCGCTGGCGCGCGAGCTGGCATTCGCCGTCCGCGATCACGACCTTGAGGCCTTTCTCGTCGGAGGTCAGCGCGTCGCGCAGCGTATCCATCATGCCGGTGACGCCATAAGTGCGCTGGCGTTTCACATAAGGCACGCCGAGACTCTTCAGTGCATTCTCGATTTCGAGTCCGTTGCCGCGGCCGTCCTTTTCCGGCGCGCTCGAGGGGATGTCCTGCAGGCCCGTCGCGCTGGAATAGCCGTTGTTCATCACGATCAGCACGGAGTCGGTCTTGTTGAAGGTCGCTCCGGCAACGCCCGTCAGCAGGCCATTATGCCAGAAGCCGCCGTCGCCCATGATCGAAACGGGTCGTCGCTTTTGCGTGCCGGACACGGCCGCGGCGGACGCGAGCGACATGCCGTAGCCGAGAATTGAATTGCCCTGGCTGAAAGGAGCGAAGGTGCCGAAGGCATGGCAGCCGATGTCGGCCGCGACATGCACGGGTCCCATTTCCTGCTTCAGCAGCTTCATCGCCGAAAATACCGGGCGCTCCGGGCATCCGGTGCAGAAGGTCGGCGGTCGCGGCGGCAGCGGATTTCCGAGCGCGGCCACGACTTCCCGCTGATGGGCGTCGGTCGCGGCAACCCATTCATCCAGCGCCGGCGTGCGGATGCCGTTCGCGTCGAAGAATTTCGCCAGTCCGCGTGCCATGACGAGCGGCGTGTATTCGCCGGCCGCGGGCAGCACGTCCTTGCCGAAAATCCTGGTATTGAGATCAGCCTTGCGAAGAATTTGCCCGATAGCCTGTTCGATGAATTCCGGGCTGCCTTCCTCGACGATCAGCACGGATTTCTTGTCGGCGCAGAACCGGGTGATTTGTTCCGGCGCGAGCGGATGCGTCACGTTGAGCACGAGCGTCGGCACTTTCACGTTGCCGAAGGAATCGGAAAGACCGCCAAGCGCGAGCCGGCCGTTCAGCACGTTGAACAGTCCGCCCTGCACGATGATGCCGACGTCGCTCTGCGCGGGCCCGAGCACTTCGTTCAGTCCGTGCTCCAGAATGAATTTCTGCGCCTGCGGCAACCGCTGCTCGGTCTTGTGCTTTTCCTGCGCGAAGGTCGCGGGCGGGTGGCTCAGCCGGTCATATTCGAACGTCGCGGGCGAAGGGATCTTGTGTTTCGCCGAAAAGGCCGCGGCGACATTGTTCTTGGCATCGAAGCTGCCATAGACGTGGCAGGCACGGATACGCAGTTCCAGCATCACCGGCGTGTTGCTGGCCTCCGAAAGCTCGAAGCCTTTCTCGACCATGCGCACGATGCTCGGCAGCTCCGGCCGCGGATCCAGCAGCCACAACGAGGATTTGAGCGCGAAGGCATGCGTGCGTTCCTGAATCACGCTGGCGCCTTCGCCATAGTCCTCGCCGACCACGATGAGTGAGCCGCCGATGACGCCTGCGGACGCGAGATTGGAAAGCGCGTCGGCCGCGACATTGGTGCCGACGATGGATTTCCACGTCACCGCACCGCGCAACGGATAATTGATCGAGGCGCCCAGCATGGCGGCGGCGGCCGCTTCGTTGGTGCAGGTTTCCAGATGCACGCCGAGTTCGGAAAGCAGTTCTTCGGACTGCACGAGCACGTCGAGCAGATGGCTGACCGGCGCACCCTGATAGCCGCCGACATAGGCGACGCCCGACTGCAGCAGCGCCTTGGTTACGGCAAGGATACCTTCACCGCGGAAGGTTTCGCCTTCGCCGAGCGTAAGGCTCTTGATCTCGCTATGAAACGAGACTTCCGCCATGGCTATTCCTTGCCGCCCATCTCGGCTGCAATCTTCTGCAGCGTCTTCAGGAATTTCGCGCGGTCCTTCGGCCCGACGATGCGGTCGAGATTATCGTCATGCCGCTTCGCGCATGCGGTGAGTTCGTCGAGCATCTTCTTGCCGGCCGGTGTCAGCGTGAGCTGATAGCTGCGGCGATCTGTTTTCATCTTCTCGCGCTGCACGAAGCCGCGCCGGTCGAGGTCTTCGAGGATCGGCGTCAGCGTGGACTTGTCACGACCGTTGGCGGCGGCAAGCGCGGTCTGGCTGATGCCGGGGTTGCGCCCGATCAGCATCAGCGTCGCAAAGCGCCCGGGACTGAGGTCGATCTCGCGCGCCTCGGTGCAGAACGCATGAAACGACGCGGTCTGGGCAAGCCGCAGGTGAAAGCCGATCCAGCTCGCGAGCGGACCAAAATCCAGATTCTCGTTCGCGGCGTGTTTTCTTGTCGCGACGCTTTCGGCTTCCGCGCTGCGGGAGAGGGGTTCTTGCTTCATGGTGATGGCGGTCCGTTTGTCGGTGCGCGGAAGCCTGGTTCTCTACTATTCGTCGCCCGGGTTCGGAAAGGTACCCGGACAAATTGGTTTTGTACCCAACTAATTTACTTTACAAGCCGTTCCGTCTTTGGCTCAATCGGAAAATACGAGCCGGACATTGGGAGATCGGCATTGGGTGGCGCTTTCGGCGCCGGGAAGGAATGACAAGTCCCAATAGTTCAGTAGGATAACAATCGAGCGCTGGCACAAGCCAGCCAAACAACGCCGGCAACGCCAGAAAAAACGCCGGTAAAATGGGAGGAACTGCAATGAAATTGCGCGCAACAGCGCTTGGAGCTTTGCTGGCCTTTGGTATCGCCGGCGTGGCAACGGCGCAGGACAAGCCCGTTCACCTGAAGATGGGGCATTGGGTCCCCCCGGCACATCCGCTGCAGAAGGCGATGGAAGAGTGGGGCAATTCGGTCCAGAAGGCTTCAAACGGCACCATCACGTTCCAGGTTTATCCGGCGCAGCAGCTTGGGAAGGCGCCGGATCACTATGACATGGCCCGCGACGGCATCGCGGATGTCACCTACATCAACCCGGGCTATCAGCCCGGCCGCTTCCCGATCATCGCCGCCGGCGAACTGCCGTTCCTGATGAAGAACGCGATCGGCGGCTCGGTTGCGCTCGACAAGTGGTATCGGAAGTACGCCGCCACCGAAATGAAGGACGTGAAGTTCTGCCT
>JAEZFA010000172.1 GCA_023417665.1 Pseudomonadota bacterium
TGGTGATGGTGGTGCCCTTCGCCGTCGGCCCGGACCAGAAGCTGCTCGCCGCGATCGGACCGGCGGTGCTCTGGATCGGCGCGCTGCTCGCGTCCCTTCTCGGTCTCGACCGCATCTTCGGCGCGGATGCCGAGGACGGCAGCCTCGATCTGTTGCTGCTCGCGCCGCCACCGCTTGAATTGGTCGCGGCGGCCAAGGCGATCGCGCATTGGTGCGTATCGGGATTGCCGCTGGTGATCGTGACGCCGCTTCTCGGCCTGTTGCTCGGCGTGGAAGGAACCACGCTCGCTGCGGCGGCGCTGATGCTGTTGGTCGGGACGCCGGCGGTTTCGTTTCTCGGTTTGATCGGCGCGGCACTTGCGGCGTCCCTGCCGCGCGCGGGGATGCTGATCGCGGTGCTGATCGTGCCGTTCACGATCCCGGTGCTGATCTTCGGCACCGCGGCAACCACGGCGGCAGTGTCCGGCGACGGGTGGTTCGGAACCGCATTCAAGCTGCTTTGCGCGGTTGCACTCTTTTCCTTCGTGATCGGGCCGCTCGCCGCCGCCGCTGCATTGCGGATCGGGCGCGGCCAATGACGCCGCTACGCCGCATTGCCGGGAAAATGGCCCATGCCTAAAAACCGCAGCATGAGACTTTCGGAGCTTGCCAATCCCAACCGCTTCATGCGGCTCGCGCGGTGGATGATTCCGCTCTGCGCGTTTGCGGGCGTCGTGCTGCTGGTCGCCGGGCTCTATCTCGGATTCCAGGCGCCGGCGGAACGCGACCAGGGCATCACCGCGCGCATCATGTTCGTGCATGTGCCGGCAGCGTGGCTTGCGCTCGGCATCTATTCGATGATGGCGATTGCCGCACTCGGCACGCTGGTGTGGCGGCATCCGCTTGCCGATGTCGCGCAGAAGGCGGCAGCACCCATCGGCGCAAGCTTCGCGCTGATCTGTCTTGTCACCGGCTCGATCTGGGGACGGCCGACCTGGGGCACCTACTGGGAATGGGATGGCCGGCTCACCTCGATGCTGGTGCTGTTTCTGCTCTATCTCGGCATCATGGCGCTGTGGCGCGCCTTCGAGGAACCGTTGCAGGCGGCAAAAGCGGTCGCAATTCTCACGCTCGTCGGCTTCATCAATATTCCGATCGTGAAGTTCTCGGTCGACTGGTGGAGTACGCTGCACCAGCCGGCATCGGTGTTTCGCCTCGGCGGGCCGACCATGCATGCCGCCTATCTTTCGCCGCTGCTGCTTTCGGCGCTCGGCTTTTCCCTTGCCGTCGCCGCCATGATGACGGCGGCCATGCGCAACGAGATCATCCGCCGCCGCGTGCGGACGCTCACGATCTTCGCCGCGAGCGAGGCGCGCTGATGCGGGACTATCACGTAGCCTTCGTGACCGCCGCCTACGGCTTTGCGGCCTTCGTGCTCGCGGCGCTGGTCGTCTGGATCGCCGCCGACTATCGCCGGCAGCGAAAGCGTCTTGCCGAACTCGAAGCGTTGCGGGAGCAGCAGAGAAAGTAATCATGCGCCGCGCAGTCGTCTTCATTCCGCTAGCGCTGTTCCTTGCGCTAGCGGTGGCGTTCTTCTCCCGTATCGGCGGCGATCACTCGGTCGTGCCGTCGGCGCTGATCGGCAAGCCCGCGCCGCAGCTAACGCTGCCTGCACTCGAAGGCGTCGGTACGCCGTCGCTCGATCCGGCGACATTCAAGGGTAACGTGACGCTCGTGAACGTCTGGGCATCGTGGTGCGCGCCGTGCCGGGTCGAGCATCCGCTGCTCGCGCAGCTTGCGAAAGACAAGCGCATCCGGGTCGCCGGCATCAATTACAAGGATCAGCCGGCGAACGCGGTGCGGTTCCTCACGCAGCTCGGCAATCCCTTCGCCGCGATCGGCGCCGACAGCGCGGGGCGGGCCGCGATCGAATGGGGCGTTTACGGCGTGCCGGAAACCTTCCTGGTCGGGAAGGATGGCACCATCCGTTACAAGCTCGTGGGCCCGATCACGCCGGAGAATATCGGGCGCCTGCGGGCCGAGATCGAAAAGGCGCTGGCTGCAAAGTAGCGTTCTCTGCCGACTTTGATCTTCATCTCATTCGCCATGGCCGGGCTTGTCCCGGCCATCCATGCCTTTTCTGACGACGACCTTAGGAAGACGTGGATGCCCGGCACGAGGCCGGGCATGACGAGTGAATAGGTGTTTGAACTTCCGGGGCGCTTTTCGAGTCAGAATCTCAGGGTCGGGTCAGTTCTTCGCGTCAGGATCCTTGATCGCGTATTTCGCCATGATCGGCGCCTGCGCGAGCGCGAACACGAGCGTCAGCGGGAGGAAGCCGAAAGTCTTGAAGGCGACCCACTGGTCGGTGGTGAAAGTGCGCCAGACGAATTCGTTGATCGCTGCCATCACCAGAAAGAAGATCGCCCAGTTGAAGGTGAGCTTCTTCCAGCCTTCTTCCTTCAGGTGGATCGCGCCGTCGAGCACCATCTGGAAGAGCGGGCGGCCGGTCGCCAGTCCCGCAAGCAGCACGACCGCGAACATCACATAGATGATCGTGGGCTTGAGCTTGATGAAGGTGTCGTTGTGCAGCCACAGCGTCAGCGCGCCGAATACCATGACGATCACGGCGGTTACGATCGGCATCACCGGAAAGCGGCGGATCAGGTAATAGCTGATGCCGAGCGTCAGGAGTGTTGCGACCATGAAGGCGCCGGTCGCAAAATAAATCCCGGCATAGGAATTCGCGAAGAAGAACAGCAGCAGCGGCCCGAGATCGAGTGCGAGTTTCGGCAGCGGCGCGAGATGTTTTTTCGGTTCGGCGGCGTCGGTCATCGGTTTTTGTTGCCCAAAGATTGCGGCGCTTTCAAGCGGTCTCGTCGAGCCCGACCAGCGCGCGGGAGAAGTCTTTTGCGGAAAAGGCTTCGAGATCGTCGACGCTTTCGCCGACGCCGATGAAATGAACGGGCAGGCCGTGACGCGCGGAGATCGCGACCAGAATGCCGCCTTTGGCGGTGCCGTCGAGCTTGGTCACGACAAGTCCGGTGACGCCTGCGACCTGTTTGAAGGCTTCGACCTGGGAGAGCGCGTTCTGGCCCACGGTGGCGTCGAGCACCAGGAGCACCGCATGCGGCGCGCTGTCGTCGATCTTCCTGATGACGCGGACGATCTTTTCCAGTTCGCCCATCAGCGCTTCCTTGTTCTGGAGACGACCGGCGGTGTCGATCAGGAGGATGTCGGCGTTCTCCTCGCGAGCCTTGGTCAGCGCTTCGAAGGCGACGCCGGCGGGATCGGCGCCTTGCGACTTCGCGACGATGGAGGAATTGGTCCGGCCTGCCCAGAGCTTCAACTGCTCGATTGCCGCGGCACGGAAGGTGTCTGCCGCACCCAGCGTGACCTTCCTGCCTTCGGCGTGGAATTTCGCGGCGAGCTTGCCGAGCGTCGTGGTCTTGCCCGAGCCGTTCACGCCGACGGCAAGCACGACGAACGGCTTGTGCGCGGAAATTTCGAGCGGCTGCTCGACCTTGGAAAGCACTTTCTCGACTTCGCTTGCGATCAGCGTCTTGAAGTCGGCTTCCTCATAGCGTTCGCCGAGACGGCCGTCGTTCAGCGCCGCGACGATCTTCGTCGACGTCTCGACGCCGATGTCGGAGGCGATCAGCAGGTCCTCGACTTCCTGCAGGGTCTTCGGATCGGCGCGGCTCATGCCGATGCGCTTCAGGCCTTCGCCAAGACGCGAGGCGGAGCGGGCGAGCCCGTCGGTCAGTCGTTTCCAGAAACTCATGCTGCAAGCAATCCCTTGGCGTCGTGGCCGGCAATTCGTATTTCCGCGATGGTGCCGCGTGCAAAGGGCCGCGAAAGCTTCACCGGCATGAAATGCTCGCTGCGGCCTTCGGTTCCGCTGTTTTCCACCAGCACGCGGCGCGATTTTCCGATTTCGTTTGCGAAGTGACGGTGCAGAAGCGTGTCGCCTTTTGCACGAAGGCGCGCGGCGCGCGCTTTTGCGATTTCGCGGCCAAGCTGCGGCATGCGCGCGGCCGGCGTTCCCTTTCGCGGCGAGAACGGAAAGACGTGCAGAAACGCGAGCCCGCAGTCTTCGGCGTGCTGGAGTGTATTCGCGAAATGCTCCTCGGTTTCGGTCGGGAAGCCGGCGATGAAATCGGCGCCGAACACGATGTCCGGCCGCAGCCGCCGCGCTTCTTCCGTGAACCTGATTGCGTCGCGCGTCAGATGACGCCGCTTCATGCGCTTCAAAATAAGATCGTCGCCGGCCTGCAAGGAGAGATGCAGATGCGGCATCAGCCGTTCCTCTTCGGCAAGCGCGCGCATGAAGTCTTCATCGACTTCGATGGAATCGATCGAAGAGATGCGAAGGCGCGGCAGCTCGGGAACGTGCCTGAGAATCTGGCGAACGAGGAAGCCGAGCTTCGGTGCGCCGGGAAGGTCGTCGCCCCATGAGGTGAGATCGACGCCGGTCAGCACGACCTCGCGATAGCCGCGTTCGGCGAGCGCGCGGATTTGCGAAACGACTTCGCCCGCACCGACCGAGCGCGACGGCCCGCGTCCGTAGGGAATGATGCAGAAGGTGCAGCGATGATCGCAGCCGTTCTGGATCTGCACGAAGGCGCGGGTATGGCCTTCGAAACCGTCGACCAGATGCAGTGCTGTCTCGCGAATGGAATCGAGGTCGTCGATCTGCACTTTCTCGAGCGTGCCGAAGGGCGCGCGCCATGTCGCGGCGTCGAGCTTGCGCGCGTTGCCGATCACGCTGGCGACTTCCGGCATGGCGGCAAAGGCTTCGGTCTCGGTCTGCGCGGCGCAGCCGGTCACGATAATCCTTGCCTCCGGGCGTTCGCGTTTCATGCGGCGGATCTGCTGCCGCGTCTGCCGCACGGCTTCGCCCGTGACCGCGCAGGAGTTCACGATGATCGTGTTTTCGAGCTTCGCCTCTTCCGCGTGGCGGCGGATGGTTTCCGACTCGGTGATGTTGAGCCGGCAGCCGAAGGTAACGACTTCGACCGGCATCACGCAGCCGATGCCGTGTCGAGAATCTTTGCGTCGAGCACGCCTTCGAACTCGAATTCGGCAGGGCCCGTCATCAGCACATGGTCGTCGCTTTCGCGCCACTCGATAAGGAGATTGCCGCCGGGCAAAGCGAGATGTGTCTTTCGGCCGGTGCGCCTGGTGCGCGCGGCGGATACGGCAACGGCACAGGCCGCGGAGCCGCAGGCCTTGGTCAGGCCGGCGCCGCGTTCCCATGTGCGCATGACGATGTGCTCGCGATCCTTCACGCTTGCCAGCGAGATGTTCGCGCGCTCGGGAAAGATCGGATGGTTCTCCAGGAGCGGCCCGAACTTTTCGAGGTCGTAGGCGTAAGGATCATCCACCCAGAACACCGCATGGGGATTGCCCATCGAGACGACCGAGGGCGAATGCAGGATCGGGGCATCGATCGGCCCGATCTGCAACTCGATTGCGCGGGTGTCGTGAAACTCCTCGGCAAGCGGGATCTCGCGCCAGTCGAAACGCGGCCGGCCCATGTCGACCGTGATCGTATTCTCGTTCTCGAAATGCGCGGGGATCAGGCCGGCGCGCGTCTCGTAGAGAAAATCGCGCTTGCCGGTCTTCTTCACGTCGCGCGAGACGACGCAGCGCATGCCGTTGCCGCAGGCGCCGGCTTCGGAGCCGTCATTGTTGTAGATGCGGACGAAGGCGTCGGTGCCGCCGGAGCGGGGCGGGTGGAGCACCATCAACTGGTCGAAGGGCACGGCCTCCTTGCGGGCAATCGCGCGCGCATCGGCCTCGGTCACGGGGGCGGAATCGGCGCGCAGATCGAGCACGACGATGTCGTTGCCGATGCCGTTCATCTTCACGAAGGGGCGGTTCAGAAGCGCGCTCATGACGGGGCCGGATAAGTTCGTTCCGGCCTTATATGGCGATTGACGGCAGGAATAGCCAGCCGGGCCTATTCGCCGGGAAAGGTGCCGAGCGCCGAAACGGCGGCGCGGATCGCAACCGGATCGGGGGTGCCCGAGAGCGCCTTGTCGATGGCGGGCACGCGGGGCGGGTCGGCCCGCATGACGGCGTCCACCGCGCCAAGCCAGAAACCGGCGGCGCGGGCGCGGGCGACCGGCAGTTCCGCCTCGGCGGCGCCTGCGGCTTTCTTCAGCGCCTCGCGAAACAGCGCAAGGCTCGCCGCATCAATCGCCGCGCGCAGATTTGCCGCCGCCTCGGGCGTCCATTTCTGCGCGACCAGATCGGTCTGGCCTCGTGCGAGTGCGTTCAGGATACGCATGTTCAGCTTCTCTCCGTTCGGCAAGCCGGCAATAGCTTCGAAGGCGCCGTGCTTGCCGTCCGGCCCGTAATAGAAAGCGAAAACCTCGTTCCAGTTCTTCGGCGCGCCGTTCGTGAGCGACCAGTTCGGCTTTTCGTCCTTCGCCTTGCGCTCGGCTTCGCCGAGTTCGTAGCGCATGTAGTTCAACAGAAGCGCGGTCATGCCGGCATCGAGCGCCGCGATCCGCTCGGCGTCCGGGCTCCGCGCGAAGCGGCCGGTATGACCGATCGCGGCAAACAGAAATGCATTCTGGAACGAGGCGGAGCCGTAATGCCGCGCGGCGGCGGCCAGATAGCGGTCGAGGCGGCCGTTATAATTGTCGGCAAAGCGGGCAACCGAATGCGCCTTGAAGTGCTTGCCATAGGTGAAGAGTACGAGCGCCGCGTTCCAGTCCGGCTTGTCGCCGGAAAGAGCGGCGCGGATGTCGGCCATGTCCTGCGGGAACTTGTTGTGGGCGGTGACGTCGCTCGCGGTCAGATAGGGCCCGTGCCCGATCTGCCATGGCTCGCGGGCTTCGGCGGCGAGCGGCGCGAGGAACATGAGGGCAAGGGCGAGCAGGCGGGCGGGCATGGCGTTCTCCAGTTTCTTCTCCAGCATAGTTTTTCGCCCCTTTTGCGTTTCGCAAACGAAATCCCAGCAGAATCAATCGTCTGGAGCTAGCATGGCACGGTAAATCCTTGCTTTTCCTTGACTTCGCCGCCTTCGCCGCCTAGTCGTCGGCCCGTCAATCGACCTCGCGAGACTTCCCTCGCGGCCCACCGGGACCTTGAGCCCGGAGGTCACCCTCCGACAGCGCGTTGCGCCCTCGGGGGCGTTCGTCGTTTGGCGAAGGCATGACCCCGAAAAGTGGGTACCGGTTTTCGGATCAGGTCATGCCTGAAAGAGCAAGGCCTCATCCTGAGGAGCCCGCGCAGCGGACGTCTCGAAGGATGAGAAACGAACCTCGCCCTTCGAGACGGCGCGTTCCGCGCCTCCTCAGGACGAGGTTCAACGAGAGATGGAATGTTCGAGAACCTGACCGGCCGCCTCGGCGGCGTACTCGACAGGCTTCGTGGCCGCGGCGCGCTGACCGAGCGCGACGTGAACGAGGCCATGCGCGAGGTGCGTCAGGCGCTTCTGGAAGCCGACGTCTCGCTCGAAGTGGCAAAGGCCTTCGTCGAGAAGGTGACGGCGCGCGCCATCGGTTCGGAAGTCATTCGCTCGGTGACGCCGGGCCAGATGGTCGCGAAGATCGTCAACGACGAACTGGTCGTGACGCTGGGCTCGGACGCGAAGCCGATTGATCTTGCCGCGACCCCGCCGGTCGCGATCCTGATGGTCGGCCTGCAGGGCTCGGGCAAGACCACGAGCACCGGCAAGATTTCGAAGCGGCTCAAGGACCGGCTCAAGAAAAAAGTTCTGATGGCCTCGCTCGACACGCGCCGTCCGGCAGCGCAGGAGCAGCTTGCGGTGCTCGGCAAACAGGTCGGCGTCGATACGCTGCCGATCGTCGAAGGCGAGAACGCGGTCACGATCACCAAGCGCGCGCTGACGGAAGCACGCCGCGGCGGCTACGACGTGTTGATGCTCGACAGTGCGGGCCGCGTCACGGTCGACGAAGAACTGATGCAGGAAGCCGCCGACGTCGCGGCGCTCGCCAAGCCCCACGAAATTCTGCTCGTTGCCGACGCACTGACAGGTCAGGACGCGGTGAACACCGCGCGCGCGTTTGACGCGAAGCTCGCCGTTACCGGCATCGTGCTGACGCGCGTCGACGGTGACGGCCGCGGCGGTGCCGCGCTTTCGATGCGTGCGGTCACCGGCAAGCCGATCAAGCTGATCGGCACCGGCGAAAAACTCGACGCGCTCGAAGACTTCGATCCCTCGCGCATCGCGGGCCGTATCCTCGGCATGGGCGACGTCGTCGGCTTTGTCGAGAAGGCTGCCGAAAATCTCGACGCCGCGAAAATGCAGGCGGCCGCCGAGAAGATGCGCAAAGGTTCGTTCGACCTTTCGGATCTGCGCGACCAGCTCGACCAGATGAGCAAGATGGGCGGGCTTTCCGGCTTGATGGGCATGATGCCCGGCGTCGCCAAGATGAAGAACCAGATGGCGAACATGAATATCGATGACGGTCTGCTCAAGCGGCAGAAGGCGATCATCGATTCCATGACGCCGAAGGAGCGCCGCAACCCGGACGTTCTGAAGGCCTCGCGCAAGCGCCGCATCTCCGCGGGCTCGGGCGCGAAGGTCGAAGAGATCAATCGCCTTCTGAAGATGCACCGCCAGATGGCCGACGTGATGAAGTCGATGAGCCGCGGCAAAGGCGGCGGGATGCTCGCAGGCCTCGGCAACATGCTCGGCATGGGTCCCGGCGCGGGCGGCGGGCAGATGCCGTCACCGGAAGAAATGAAGAAACTCGCCGAGAAAATGCCGGATGCAGGAAAGCTGCCTTCGCAATTTCCCGGCCTCACGAACATGCCGTCGAAGTTTCCGGGTCTCCCGGGGCTCGGCGGCATCAATCCACTCAAGAAAAAATAGTCATCCCGAAAGGAAACTGAAATGGCCGTTGTTATCCGTCTTTCCCGCGCGGGCGCGAAGAAGCGCCCGTTCTATCGCCTCGTCGTTGCCGACTCGCGCTATCCGCGCGACGGCCGCTTCATCGAGCGCGTCGGCACCTATGACCCGAAGAAGCCGAAGGACTCGCCGGAGCGTGTGAAGCTCGAGCTTGAGCGCATCCAGTACTGGCTTTCCAAGGGCGCGCAGCCGTCGGACCGCATCGCTCGCTTTCTCGACGCCGCCGGCGTGAAGAAGCGTGCACCGCGCAACAATCCGCAGAAGGCGAAGCCGCGCAAGGAAGCGCCGGAAGGGGCTGCTCCCGCAGCCTAACGCCAGATGGCGGATCGCGTCTGCGTTGCAAGGATCGGCGCCGCGCACGGGTTGCGCGGCGAGGTGCGATTGCAGGTCTTCACCGAAGACGCGAACGCGATCCTTGCTTTCGGCGAACTGGAAAGCGAGGACGGCACGAAAAGATTCCGTGTCGTCTCGCTTCGCCCCGCCAAGGGGCATTTCGTCGCGAAGCTCGACGGCGTGAACGACCGCAACGCTTCCGAATTGCTCACGAATATCGAGCTTTACGTCGCCCGCGACCGGCTTCCCGCAATCCAAGACGACGATGAATTTTATCACGCCGACCTGATCGGGCTCCGCGTGGAAGACAAGGCCGGCAAGAATTACGGGATCGTTATTGCGGTCCGCAATTTTGGCGCGAGCGATTTGATCGAGGTCGCCGAGCCCCCGAAAAAATCCGGCACGCTCATTCCCTTCATCGAACAGTTCGTGCCCGAAGTGGATCTCGACGCGGGCCGCGTCGTGATCGAGCCGGTGCCGGGTCTGTTCGACGACAAAAACATCCCTCCCCTGGAAGGGGA
>JAEZFA010000200.1 GCA_023417665.1 Pseudomonadota bacterium
AACATATCAAGAACCGACTGTGATCTATGGGTTTTGGATCTTAAACAGGCTCTTAGAGTTGATGAACGCTTGAGCCCATTGCTGACCAGGCTCGCGTAAGTGCGGTGGAGTGAAGAAGGACGGTACCGCGTAGTTGATCTAAGGACATGAGAAGAAGAAGGAACCATAGTATGGGCTTGTGCCGTGGGCTGTTGCTGATCCTGGTTTGTATCAGCACGCAGAGTAGTTGGGCGCAGAACCTTGTGCCCAACGGATCTTTTGAGGAGTATTCTGAATGCCCTGATGCATTGAATCAAACCGAGAGGGCACTTGGGTGGAGTAGATACAGGGGGTCACCTGACTATTTTCATGCTTGTAATGAAGAAGGCTTGGTGAGTGTGCCAAATAATATGATGGGATTTCAACAAGCTGCAGTAGGTGAAGGTTATGTAGGGGTTATAACATGGACTAGTACTTCTCCGAATAACAGAGAGCACCTCGGGGCTGCATTGCTAGATACACTGCAAATTGGGATGCCTGTATATATATCGTATAAGATCTCTCCTGCTACGGATGGAATGATTTCCAGTCATAGCATGCATTGGACAGCTTCTGGAGCAGGACTACGTTTTACCATGAATTCTTATCTTCAGAATCAGGCTGTGCCTTTGCCGAACGCGGCTGCCCTGTTCTGTTCGACACCGCCTCTGGATACATCTATCTGGTATACTGTATCTGGTGTATATATTCCTGATTCTGCCTATACTCATGTTGTTCTGGGTAGTTTTATGGATGATGAATTAGTCATTTCGGAAGTATTAAATAATAATGGGGCATATCTGTCAGCATATGTATATTATGATGAAATATGTGTTTCGTATAATCAAGATGAATGTGACATTGAAATGGGAGTGTTTTATATGAAGAATGATTTTAAAGCGTATCCAAATCCATTTTCAAATGAGGTCAATTTGAATTGGCCATATCCAACGCCGTATCATATTTACTGGCAGCTTGAAGACATTCACGGTCGCATCGTCAAGATGGGTGTGATGCCGAAGGGAGTAACGAAGCTGACGATAGTATGTGACTCCATTCGAGCCGGTTCCTACATATTAAGAGCTACAACTCCAATGGGTGTCTTACCCCCCGTTGTCCTCATATGTGTCAAAACGTAAAACTAAAACGACAATGACAATGGAAAGTCGAAAAGTAGTCGAAAAGGGGTATATATGGTCACCTTAGCTTTTCTGTTTTACTCCAATTCTGTCGTCGCACAGAATTGGACAACGGGAGGTAATAACGAAGAGCATCCAAACCTCCGCAGGGTCTCCTGAAAGGGACCCTGCGCCGATCCTGAATACCGTAGCCGTTTCAGCAATTGTGAAAAAAATAATGCCATGCCATATGTATCATTTTCAAAGTAAGGTATTAGCTTCATCGATCCAATGAAGATCATGAACCCATATCCCGATGATCTTCGAGCGATCACCACGCCCGGCAGAAGGAGTTGTGTGCAAGCGGCATTGGTGGATCGGGCCACCGATCGAAAGTCTCTCTCTATTAATGCGACCGCTATGGCCGCCAGAAAAGAAGAAGCCCCCGGTGCGTCGAACACCGAGGGCTGGTAAACCCTGTCCCACTTAACTCGCAAAAGAAAACGAAACAGAGCAACACAAAGGTAACGCTGCCGCAGGGCAGGCAGCAAATGCCTCTCCAAACACGTCCGGAGAGTAAGGCCAAAGGACGGGCAGGCCAGGGTAGGAGTGTTCCCCTCCGCACCGGAAGCTTGAATTAATATTGAATGATCGTATTTGGGAACAACAGACCGGACCGATGCAACCCGGAAAACCACCGCCACCGTGCGGTGTGGGTACTCGCATCAACTTGAACTTTGAACAACATGCTACACCACACCAACATCGGCAGGCGGCAGGGCAGGGGTTTACACCTTTTGCTTGGCTGCCTGCTGTTGGTGGTGTTGGCTCTCCGCTGTGAAGCGCAGAATTTGGTACCCAACGCAAGTATGGAAGAGCATTCCGAATGCCCTGTTACCATCGGCTTCCAAGGGTTCTCAAAACCGCTCCATTGGGAAAAGTGGATGAATTCTCCTGATTACTTCCATGAATGTGCTGGCTCTCTTGGTGGCATCGATACATTGATCGGTGTGCCGCAGAATGCCTTCGGCTACCAATATCCATGGCACGGTGACGCCTACGTAGGGATGTGGGGCTATGGAGCTACTGGTGGCGGCGATTCCTACCGTGAATATGTCGGGTGTGAACTTCTTCAGTCCCTGGTGATCGGTGAGACCTATTACCTGAGCTTCTGGGCTAATTTAGCTGGTGGAGTTGGCTGGGGGAAGTTATTTGTCCACATGGAATTCCTCGAATAACATGGGAATGCTCTTCACCATGGAGCACAACATCTGGACAGGAAATTCAGGCCCACCCTTCGCGCTTCGGAACTATGCGCACCTGCATAGCGAAGAGATCATCAATGACCTTGAGGAATGGGTCCAGGTGAGTGGTACATTCACTGCTGACAGTGCCTACCGGTATCTGGTGCTCGGCAATTTTTTCAGCAATGAGCTTACCGATACCATCCATGTTTTTCCGGGAGGATCTCTGGGATCATACTATTTCATTGATGGTGTGTGTGTAACAACGGATCCAGGTGGATGCGACTTCATCACCGGAGTAGCGGGTACTGACGAATCTCTTTTAACCTTTTTCCCTAACCCGGCCACTGATGTAATCCACTTCCAACACGATGGACCGAACATACAGTGGAAAGTGTTCGATCTATGGGGCAGGGAGATGGCCATGGGAAGCACACGCAACGGTGAGGCAAAACTCTGGGTGGGCGATTGGGCCAACGGGCAATATGTGCTCGTAGCTGAGATAAGCAATAGGGTGAAGCGTTCAAAGTTCATGGTGATGCATTAAAGTAGCTAACAAACAAAAACCGAAGACAATGAAGAACTTAAGATTTCTGGCCATGCTAGTGGCCATGGTATTAGTACATGCGGCATCTGCTCAACCACCACCCACACCATGGATGACCAATGGGAATACTGTTTTTGGCACTGAATGGTTCGGAGCGGTTGCGGGGAGTACTGCTCCGCTGGAGATCCGACACGATGCCACCGACCAGCCGATCTACATGCACACGGCAGGTTTGGCTCGGTTACGGGTGAATCCGATTGAACAGATCAACTTCAATGGCTACACCAACCAAGTAATGACGGGTCATGTAGGCATAGGGGTCGGAATGACCAGCACGATACCTCCCCTAACATATTTGCACATCAGAGGTGGGGTCAATGTTGGTCTCACAACGGGGTACCGGGATTGGATGCGTGTAGGTTTGCTCACCACCGATCAATCGGATGGGGCTTACTTCGGTTTGAAGCGTCTTACTATAGGTACTGCGAACTCAGTAGTGAATTGGTCTGACGATGCAGGGCAGGATATACTGCAATTCATCTTTACAGCAGAGCCAGATGTCCTTACCGTTGCTGGAAGTAATGATGGCCTTGAGATAGCCCGCATGCTTCCAGATCCCAATGGCAACGAAGGCTATTTCGGCATCGGCGATTTCCACACCGCCAGTGATCAACCAGATGAACGCCTCGATGTGCTCAACGGCGGCGTAAAGATCCGTGATCTACCAACAGCACCATACAACGATGATGAGCTGGAAAGGATCGTGGTGGTGGATGATGATGGGCTTCTGCATTGGCGGGATGTGAATAGCATAGTGCCCGATGATGTGAGTGGAACATGACCACGGGGGCAAATAACCACGTGATCACCGCAATGGGTATAGCGGACCCAGATTGCCCTGATGATACTGACGCCGTAGGCGTGGGCATGGATCCAACAACCTTTGCGGGCATTGCCAAACTGAACGTTCGGAATAACTCGGTCTTCGGGGAATATAATGGTGCCACAAACAGTAAGATCGCAGGTTACTTTAATTCCACTGGCACAGGATACGGAGTGAATGTTGGCACCTATTCATTGACGACCAACTACTCGGTAAGGAGCCGTGCTGTCATAGGGGAAACGGATGGGCTGGCGGAATGGACCGCCTATGGTGGTGATTTCATAGCACGAGACAACGCATTCTATACCGTTGGTGCACAGGGGATCACTTTTAAAGGTCAGTCCCAATCCATCGGCTTGGAAGGTAACTCATGGTCGGAAGCCAGGTATAATCATGGGGTCTATGGCAGTTCTCATGGCCGGTTTATCTCCCCTGGTGCGCCCACTCATCCACCTGGTTCCAACAATCCAACATCGGTTCACTACGGGGTACGCGGCTTTGCTAGTAAACAGTTGGAGGGCCAGAAGGCCTATGGCTTACATGGAACTGCAGCAACAGGTCTCAGCGACAGCTACGCTGTTTACTCTAATGGGGACCAATTCAGCACTACCATGGGTACTTGGACTACATCTGATGAACAACTGAAAACGAACGTAACAGAATTGGAAAGTGCCCTTGAGAAGATACTGGCGCTGACACCGAAGCAGTATGAATTCAACCACGATGCCGCCCCTCAGATCTTCCTGTCACATGGAGTGCAGTATGGATTCATCGCACAGGAATTGGAAGAGGTCATGCCCGATCTTGTGAGACAGGTGTCTATTCCTGCCGAACTGGATTCGCTGGGAAATGAGATCTATGCTGCTGCGGAATTGAGAGCAGTGAATTATGATCTGCTGCTACCTTTCCTGGTCGGAGCGATAAAGGAACAACAACTTCGGATCGAAGCGCAACAGGTGCAATTGGAAGAACAAGAAACTCTGCTTTCTGATCAATTGGCGGCGCTGACCAATGAACAAGAGATACTCGACCGCCTGGACCAACTCGAGCACCTCCTTGCCCTCTGCTGCCAGGCACCGCCCAGCGATGTGGAGCCCAGGAACAGCATGATCAACGATGGTACCGGCCTGCAGGATGAGCGCATCCTGCGCATACAGCCCAACCCCTTCACCGACCATACCACACTGTACTACCAGTTGGAGCGCGGCGGCCGCGTACAGCTCATGGCCAATAGCAGCGATGGCAAGCAGCTGCGGGTTTTGCAGGAGGCACAATTGGAGGCTAGGCAATACCAATACGAGTGGCACACCAGCGATCTGGCACCCGGTATCTACTACGTTACCCTGCTTCTCGATGGCGAGCCCCTGGTGAAGCGTGCGGTGAAGGTGCGTTGATCCCTGCTCCATAAGCATGCATGAAGGCCCGGTGATCCGCCGGGCCTTCATGCTTTCGCCACTGCCTAGCTTTGGCCCCCCAACGGCCATGGCATGAGCACAGCATTAGAGCAGGTAAAACGCGTTACCACGCACACCCTTCAGGAAATGAAGGCGGAGGGAACGAAGATCTCCATGCTCACCGCCTATGATTTCTCGCTGGCGCGGCTGGTGGATGGCGCCGGGGTGGATGTGATCTTGGTGGGAGACAGTGCCAGCAATGTGATGGCCGGGCATGAGACCACACTGCCCATAACGCTGGACCAGATGATCTACCATGCCAGCAGCGTGGTGCGCGGCGTGGAGCGTGCGCTGGTGGTGGTGGATCTGCCTTTCGGTGCCTACCAGGGCAATTCCAAGGGCGCGCTCAACAGCGCCATACGCATCATGAAGGAGAGCGGGGCCCATGGCGTGAAGCTGGAAGGCGGCCGCGAAGTGGCGGGATCCATACAGCGCATACTTTCCGCCGGCATTCCGGTGATGGGCCATCTGGGCCTCACGCCGCAAAGCATCTACAAATTCGGCACGTACGTGGTGCGCGCACGCGAGCAGGAGGAGGCCGATCGCCTGCGGCAGGATGCGAAACTGCTGGAGGAATGCGGCTGCTTCGCTATCGTTCTGGAAAAGATACCCGCGAAGCTGGCGGAAGAAGTGGCCCAAAGCGTGAACATACCGGTGATCGGCATCGGCGCCGGCAGCGGCGTGGATGGGCAGGTGCTGGTGCTGCATGACATGCTGGGCATCACCAAGGAATTCAACCCACGCTTCCTGCGGCGTTATGCGGATCTCAACCAGGTGATCACATCCGCGGTGGAGACCTACATCAAGGATGTGCGCTCGCGGGATTTCCCCAATGCCAATGAGCAGTACTGAGGGCGCATCGCTGCCCATTCTTCACCTGGACGAACATCTCTGCGCGGTGCTGAAGCCAGCATCCATGCCCGCCCAGCCCGATCGCACCGGCGATCCCTCCGTGCTGGAA
>JAEZFA010000234.1 GCA_023417665.1 Pseudomonadota bacterium
CGACACCAGCACGTAGCCGCCGGTCCAGCCGAGCACCCAGGCCAGGCCGTCATAGCCGAGCAGGAAGAGCGTGCCGGCCATGCCGACGAACGAAGCTGCCGACATCCAGTCGGCGCCTGTTGCCATGCCGTTATAGAAGGCCGGAACGCGACGTCCTGCGACGTAGTATTCCGAAACTTCTGCGGTTCGGGTCATAACGCCGATGATGGCGTAGACGGCGATCGTGAAGAACACGAAGAGGTAGCCGATGATGCGGTTCGGCACGCCCATGTATTCGAGGATCGCGAGCAGGATCACGAACGAGAGGAAGGTGCCCGTGTAGGCGCCGTACATCCGTCCGAGTTGTTTATAAAATGCGTCTTGCGCTGCGGTTGCCATTGCTATCGCTCCTTAGTCTTCTGCGTAGCCATGGTCGCGGTCGATCTTGTCCTGCTTCTTCGCGAAGATGAACAGGACGACGACAAACGCGATCAGCGAACCCTGCGCGGCCATGTAGAAGCCGAGCGGGAACTGCAACACCGGAATGGTGATGGCGTTGAGTTGGTTGACGAACATGTGGACGATGTAGCCAAAGAACAGCCACACACCCAGCATTGACCACATCAGACGCGTCGTCGCGTTCCAATGTGCTTCCTGGTTTTCTTTTGTATCTGCGGGAGCCATGGGTTGATTGCCCTCCTAAATCAGCCGCGGACGCCCTGACCCGATGGACAGAGCTCTCATAGGTTCAAAGTTGCGGAGGTGCTCCGGCTCTTTCCCGGCCGGCACTTGGTCTTGGCGTTCCCCCGAACGGCCCGCGTTATTTTTTTGTTGCGGGTCCAATGCATCACGTTAACACCGGGTAAACGGCCTCTATATGCGACTTTCGGACCAGTGGATTTCTATAAGTACTTGAAATTATGCAGTAATATTGCGTTGCAGCATCGCTTTTGATGGACAGCCGAGGCGTTACCGGGCTGTATCCTGTCGCCGTATTCGAATCCGGGCCCGGGGAAATGAAGCTGCGCAGGAAGCACGATTTCTGGCATTTTGTGGCTTGTGATCATCCCGCCGGCGTACGAGTAAAACCATGAAACAACAGGCAGCTTCCGTGGCGCAGGGCATTTCCAAAGTCGATCCATCCGCGTCCTATCGCTTCGTCATTGCGGACGACCATCCGTTGTTTCGCGGCGCGTTGAAGGAAGCAGTCGGACAGCAGTTCGTCGCCACGCAGATTTTCGAGGCCGGCGGGTTCGAGGAATTGCAACGCCTGCTCGAGCGCGAAGGCGACGTCGATCTCGTGCTGCTCGATCTTTCGATGCCGGGCGTGCGCGGCTTCTCGGGCCTGCTTTATCTGCGTGCGCAGTTTCCCGGGGTGCCGGTGGTTGTCGTGTCGGCCAACGAGGAGCCCGACGTCATTCGCCGCTGCATGGAATTCGGCGCGTCGGGCTTCGTGCCGAAGACGCTCAGCGTCGACGTCATGCGGAACGCGATCTTCAAGGTGCTCGATGGCGGCGTCTGGACGCCGCCCGATGTCGATCTCACCTCGACCGACGACAAGGAAACCCGCGATCTCGTCGCGCGGCTGGCCACGCTGACGCCCCAGCAGGTGCGGGTGCTGATGATGCTGTCGGAAGGACTGCTCAACAAGCAGATTGCTTTCGAATTGACGGTTTCCGAGGCGACCGTGAAGGCGCATGTTTCCGCGATCCTGCAGAAGCTCGGGGTCGAAAGCAGAACCCAGGCCGTGATTGCGGCGTCCAAGATCGAAGCTGGCCAGTGGCCGAAGTCGCTGAACTGATCGGCAGGTCTATTCCGCTGCCGGCCTCGTAACCCGCCACTGCGCGAGGAATGCCCGCAGCGCGGCCGGCTTCAGCGGTTTGTTCAGCACCTGAATATTTTTCTCCCGCGCCTCGTCGCGCACCTGCGGCGAACGGTCGGCGGTAATCAGCGCGGCGGGGAAGTCGCTGCCGAGTGTTTGGCGCAGCGCCGCGATCGCCTCGATGCCGTCGCCGTGGTCGAGATGGTAGTCGACCAGCAGCACATCGGGATGGCCACTGTCGCGTAACAAAAGCTGTGCGCTTTCGAGCCCGCCCGCGGCAAACACCTGGCAGCCCCAGCCGTTGAGCAGCACCCGCATGCCGTCCAGGATCTGCTGGTCGTTGTCGATGCAGAGCGTCACCACCCCTTCGAGCGCCGCCGCCGGTGTCGGCAGGGACTGCACCACCGTTTCGGTTGCGACCGCGACCGCCACGGTCGGCATTTCGACGGCGAACGTGGAGCCCTTGCGCGATTCGGAGCGCAGCGAGATGCGGTGGCCGAGCACGCGGGCAATGCGCTCCACGATCGAAAGACCGAGGCCGAGGCCGCGCGCGGCCCGTGCACCCTGATCGAGCCGCTGGAACTCCCGGAAGATGATCTTCTGCTGCGAAACCGGAATGCCGAGTCCGGTATCGTGGATCTCGATGCGAAGCTGGCCGTTCAGGCGCCGGCATCCGACGACCACGCGTCCCTTGGGCGTGTATTTGATCGCGTTGGAAACCAGATTCTGCAGAAGGCGGCGCAGCAGTCGCCGGTCGGAGCGCACGTTCAGCGAGCAGGGCAGAAATTTCAGCGCGAGTCCTTTTTCCGCAGCGAGCGGCGCGAATTCCAGTTCGAGTTGCGCGAGCAGGTCGCTGATCCGGAAATTGGAAAGCTCCGGCTGCAACGCGCCGGTATCCAGCCGCGAAATATCGAGCAGCGCGCCGAGGATTTCCTCGACCGCTTCCAGCGACGCATCGACATTGCCGGCGAGTTTCGCTTCGCTCGTGCCCTGTTCGCGTTCGACAAGGCTCGTCGCGTAAAGCCGCGCGGCATTGAGCGGCTGCAGAATGTCGTGGCTTGCGGCCGCAAGAAAGCGCGTCTTGGAAATATTGGCCTCGTCGGCCTCCGCCTTTGCGCGCGCGAGTTCGTGGTTCAGCCGCGTAAGTTCTTCGGTGCGCTCCTGCACGCGCCGTTCCAGCGCTTCGGCCGCTTCGACCGAGGGCGTGATGTCGGTATAGGTCGCGACGATGCCGCCGTCGGGCATCGGGTTCGAGCGCACCTCGATCACCACGCCGCGCTTCGGCATTCTTTCGTGGAAGGTTTCGGTGCGGTGGACATATCGTTCCAGCCGGTCCTGAAGAATGGCGTCGATGGTGCCGGTGCCGAAGTCGCCGCGTTCGGCGAGGCGATAGAGAATTTCGTCAAGCCGAACTCCCACCCGCACGAGATCGGGAGGCAGTTCGAGCATTTCGCCGAAATAGCGGTTCCAGGTCACGAGCTGCATCTGCTTGTCGAACACCGCGATGCCCTGGCGCACATGGTCGAGCGCGGTTTGCAGGATTTCGCGGTTGTACTGGATCGCTTCGGAGGCATCGTCGAGCAGCTTCAGCGCGGCCTTGGTCGAAACGGTGCGCTTGCGAAGCAGCAGCGACAGCACGAGCCGGGAGGAGGCGGCGCCGATCGCGGAAGCGAGCAGATGTTCCGCGTAGCGCAGGAGATGCACATCGGCTTCGCGCTTGGGCTCAAGCGTCAGTCCGCGGGTCACGGCGAAGCTTTCGAAGGAGCGGCGCGTTCGCTCCTCGCCGAGATAGCGCGCAATGGTCGAAAGCAGTTCTTCGACCGTGACGCGCGAGCGCCAGAGCATGTAGCTCGGCGCCATCGGTGTCAGATTGGAGGGCACGAAAACATTGGCCTGCAATTTTTCGATCGGCGCCGGCCGCGTCAGCCAGGACACGATCACGAACAGCACGATATTGACGCCGAGGCTCCACATCACGCCGTGGGTCAGCGGCGCCCAGCCGCTCGATCCGAAAAGGGCTTGCGGCCGCAGGGAGGCGAGTCCGAACAGCCCCGCATCCAGAATCTTCCGGTCGAAGAAGCCGGAATCGACGAAACTCGGCAGCAGGAGCGTGAAGCCCCAGACCAGCACGCCCGCGACGATGCCGCTGATTGCGCCCGCCGCGGTCGCGCGGCGCCAGAACAGGCCTCCGAAAAAGGCCGGCCCGAACTGCGCGATCGCCGCGAACGAAAGCAGGCCGATCTGCGCAAGCTGTGCCTCGCCCGCGTAGCGATAATAGAAATAGGCAAGGCAGAGCACCACGAAGATGGCGATGCGCCGCGACGCCAGCAGTGCCGCGCCCATGTCCGGCATTGGATCGCGCGCCGCATTCCGCCCGCGGATGCGCAGCATCAACGGCATCACGAGATCGTTGGAAACCATGATCGCGACCGCGACGCTTTCCACGATGACCATGGCCGTCGCCGCCGAAAGTCCTCCGATGAAGGCGATCATCGCAATCCAGCCGTCGCCCGCGTTCAGCGGCAGCGCGAGCAGGAACATGTCGGAGTCGACCGATCCTCTCGGAAAGATGGTCATTCCCGCCATGGCGATCGGAATGACGAACAGATTGATCAGCACGAGGTAGAGCGGAAACAGCCAGGCCGCCCGCTTCATTTCCTGCGCGCCGTTGTTCTCGACGACGGTGACGTGAAACTGCCGCGGCAGGAGCACGATGCAGAGAAACGACAGCGCGGTCATCGTGACCCAGGTTGTCGCGTCCGGCAGCTTGGTGAAGATCGGCACGACGTCGATCTGCAAATTGGCGCGCGTGAAAAGATCGACCGGACCGCCGAACAGATAGAACGTCACATAGGCGCCCACGATCAGGAACGCGAATAGCTTGATCAGCGATTCCGTCGCGATCGCGAGCATCAGGCCTTCCTGATGCTCGGTCGCATCGGTATGGCGCGTGCCGAACAGCACGGCGAACAGCGCCATGGTCAGCGTGACCAGGATCGCGAGGTCGCCGACGATCGGAATGTTGTGTCCGGCACTCGGCTGGGTCTGGCCGAGCATGGTCAGGAGCGACGCGGAGACAGCTTTGAGCTGCAGCGCGATATAGGGCACCGCGCCGATCACGGCGACGAGCGTCACGATCGCCGCCACCGCCTGGTTCTTCCCGTAGCGCGCCGCGATGAAGTCCGCGATCGAGGTGATGTTCTGGGATTTTGCGAGCCGGATGATCTTCAGGATCAGCGGGTAGAAGAGCCCGATCATCAGCACCGGACCGAGATAGATCGTGAGGAAGTCGAGCCCCTGCCGCGAAGAGAGGCCGACCGATCCGAAGAAGGTCCAGGACGTGCAATAGACCGCGAGCGAAAGCGGATAGATCAGCGGCCGCGCGCCGCGCACCGCCCATTGCGGCCGGCCACGGTCGCCATAGCTCGCCACGGCAAATAGAAAGCCGATATAGCCGAGCGCGATGAGAACGACGACCCAACCTTGCAGCATGCCGGCGCTTTTAACCCGTCCGCGTGATCTGCCGCTGACAACCCTCGGGCTTTGCGCGGGGGCGCGGCATTTGACAGGAAGGGGACCATAGCGCGATGACCTTGTCCAATAATGTCCGCCGCGCCGCTGCGACGCGTATAAGGGTTCAAAATGGGCTTGCTTGATTGGGTTCTCGGCATTCCGGCGTATTTCCGGCGCAAGCCGCCGATCGACACCCGCGAGAAGCTCGTCGAGTTCCTCGATACTCGCGCCGCCTATCTGATCCAGAAAAACATATTCGACTATGCGCGGGCGCGCTCCGGCCCTTATTTTTCGCACATCATCAAGGAGGCGGCCTTCAAGCACTCCGTGGAGGTCTCGCGCTGGACCGGCTATCCGACCGGCCTTGCCGCGCTTGCCGAAATCGTTCGCGGGATTCTGTTTGAAGATGCGGAGCGCAAGGCGCTGAACGACGCCGTGTCGAGCGCGGCGCTCGCCGCCTTCGACAAATACCCCGTTCCGGAAGTTCTTGGTGACGAAGCCTGGAGCAGCGCGCGAAAACTTCTGATCGAGCGGCTCGCACAGATCGACAGCCACCCGCCGAAGTTCGCGAAGGACGTGATCCTGCCTTATGCGCAGATCCTGTACGATTCCCAGCCGATCCACGAAGAACTGCGCAAGCGCGATTTCGAAATGATCCAGGCGCAGCTGCGCATCAACCTTGTTTCCATGCACGACGAATTCGAAAGCCGCGTGAAGAAGCAGGCGTTGCTCGCCGATCTCGGCGTTGCACCGCGCAGCGACGCGGCCTGAAGGAGCCGCGGCGATGGCGGACCGCACCAGTGCGACGCCGCTTCTCGCGCTCGATGCGGTTGCCTTCGATACCGAAACCACCAGTCTCGACCCGCGGGTTGCGCGCATCGTCGAAGTCGGTGCCGCGCGTCTCGCTTCCGGCCGCCTGAGTCAGAGCGATACCTTTCGCGTGCTGATCAATCCGGGAGTTGCGATCCCGCCGGTCTCGATCGCAATACACGGCATCGACGATGCGAAGGTCGCCGACGCGCCGGACTTCGCCGGCGCCTGGCCCGCAATCAGCGACTATCTGGGCGGCAGCGTCATGATCGGCCACTCGATCGGATATGATCTTGCGATCCTTGCCAGGGAATGCGACCGCGCGGGCATTGATTTCGTGCGGCCGCGAACGCTTGATGTGCGCCTGCTTGCGCAGATCGTCGAGCCGTCGCTCGCCGGCTATTCGCTGGACAGCCTTGCTTCCTGGCTCGGCGTTGAGGTTTCCGGGCGGCATGCCGCGCTTGGCGATGCGCTGACTGCGGCGCGCATTTTCACGGCACTCGTGCCCCGGCTTCGGGAAGGCAATATTCGCACGCTTGCCGAAGCGGAAGCCGCATGCGGCAGGCTCACAAGTGCGCTCGAGGAACAGCATCGTGCCGGCTGGGCCGAGCCGGTGCTGTCGCGCGCCGATACCGAGCGCGTGCTCGCGCGATTCGATTCCTATCCCTATCGCCATCGCATACGCGAACTGATGTCATCGCCACCCGTTTTTATCGCCGACAACACGCCGGTCGAAGTGGCGCTGAAAACGATGACGGACGGGCGCATCAGTTCGCTGTTCGTTGCGCCGCCCGGCAAGAAGCCGGACGAGGGGCCGTTTTCAGGCGCCGAAAGCGGCATCGTCACCGAACGCGATATTCTGCGGGCCATCCGCCAGCACGCCGCCGGCGCACTTGCAAAGCCGATCGGCGGCTTCGCCAGCCGGCCGCTTGCCTGCGTGCCGGCGGAAGCATTCGTCTATCGCGCAATCGGACGCATGGATCGCTTGCGCATCCGTCATCTCGGCGTGAGCGACGAGTCGGGCTATGTCACCGGCGCGTTGAGCGCACGCGATCTGCTGCGGCTACGGGCGAGCGATGCCGTGACGCTTGGCGACGAGATCGACGAGGCGCGCGACGTTCACGAACTGGGTCAGGCCTGGTCCACGCTGCCGGCCGTGGCGCGGGGCCTGCTCGACGAAGGCATCGAGGCACGAGACGTGTCTGCGATCGTCTCGCGCGAACTGGGAGCGCTTACGCGCCGCGCAGGGCAGATCGCGGAAATGCGCATGCGTGAGGCAGGCAAAGGCGATCCGCCGCTCGCTTATGCACTCCTCGTACTCGGTTCCGCCGGCCGCGGCGAAAGCCTGCTGGCGATGGACCAGGACAACGCGATTGTCTTTGAGCGTGGCGAACCGGACGGGCCGGAGGATCGCTGGTTCGCCGAGCTTGGCACGCATGTTGCTGATATTCTGCATGAGGTGGGCGTGCCCTATTGCACCGGCGGCGTCATGGCGAAGAACGCGCCATGGCGCGGGAGTGCCGCGCAGTGGCGCGAATGCGTGGCGCACTGGCTCGGGCGCTCGAACCCGGAAGACCTCCTTGCGGTCGATATTTTCTTCGATTTCAGGGCGGTCCATGGCGACGCCGCGCTTGCGACCGCACTTTGGCGCGATGCCTATGAACTCGCGAAAGGGCAGGCCGCCTTTGCGAAATTGCTTGCGGAGGCCGCAGGGGACTTTCAGTCGCCGGTCGGCTGGCTCGGCATCCGGACCGAAAACGGCCGCGTCGACCTGAAACGGGGCGGACTTTTTATGATCGTCACCGTCGCCCGCGTGCTTGCGATTTACAACGGCATCGCGGAACATTCTACCAAAGCGAGAATCGAAAACGAGCGTGCGCTGGGTCTTGGTTCGGAACGGGATTTGAACGCGATGATCGAAGCGCAACGGGTTATCCTGCGTGCGATTCTCGATCAGCAACTCGCTGATATCGCGGCAGGCCGCCCACCTTCGAACAAGGTGGAACTCAAGCGGATGTCGCGCGACGAACAGGCGAAACTCAAGGACGCGCTTTCGTCGATCAGGCACAGTAATGAAATGCTGCGCGATCTTCTGGTCGCACGGCCGATTTGAAGGAGAGAGTGAAAATGGGCGGTATGTGGGAAGAGTTTAAAAAATTTGCGTTGAAGGGAAATGTGGTCGATCTCGCCGTCGCCGTCATTATCGGCGCGGCGTTCGGCAAGATCGTGGAGTCGGTGGTCGCGGAC
>JAEZFA010000321.1 GCA_023417665.1 Pseudomonadota bacterium
GTCGGCTGGGTCAGATGTGTATATGAGCCAGACGCCGGTGATCGCGCCGGAGAAGGATTACACGACCGACGTCGATGCGATCCTTGCCTGCGTCACGCCGAAGACGCGCATGGTGTTTCTGGCGAACCCGAACAATCCGACCGGCACCTATACGCCGATCTCTGAAGTCCGGCGCCTGCACGCAGCACTTCCCGGCAATGTCATTCTGCTGATCGACGCCGCCTATGCGGAGTATGTCCGCAAGAACGACTACGAGGCCGGGATCGAGCTTGCGGGCGCTAGCGAGAACGTGGTGATGACGCGCACCTTCTCGAAGATTCACGGACTTGCCGCGCTTCGCATCGGCTGGATGTACGGGCCGGCGGCGATCATTGATGCCGTCAACCGCACGCGCGGGCCGTTCAATCTCGGCGCGCCGTCGATCGCGGCGGGTGCGGCGGCGCTTTCCGATCTCGCGCATGTCGAGAAGGCGGTCGAGCACAACAATCAATGGCTGCCCTGGGTCAGCGAAGAACTGACGAAGCTCGGCCTCGAAGTCACGCCGAGCGTCGGCAACTTCATCCTGATCCACTTTCCGTCGAGGCCGGGCAAGGGCGCGAAGGAAGCCGACAGCTTCCTCGTTTCGCGCGGCATCGTGCTGCGGCAGATGGTGGCCTACAAGCTGCCGAATGCGCTGCGCATGACCATCGGCACCGAAGAACAGAACAAGACGGTGGTTGCAGCGCTCGCCGAGTTTCTGAAGTGAAGCCTTCGCGGCCATGGAAGCTGTCGTAAATCGCCTTGCGATCATCGGGCAGGGCCTGATCGGCTCGTCGATCACGCGCGCAGTCAGCCTGCACGGGATCGCGCGCGAGCTTGTCGTGACCGATGCCTCGCCCAAGGTGCGCAGGACCGTTGCGGAACTGGGCCTCGGGATCGCCAAGGTCGTCGATAGCGGGGCGGAAGCCGTTCGCGATGCCGATCTCGTCGTCGCCTGCGTGCCGGTTGGCCAGTATGGGACGCTCGCAAAAGAGATCGCGCCGCACCTGAAAGCCGGCGCCGTCGTTACCGATGTCGGCTCGGTGAAGGGCGCGGTCGTGCGCGACATGCGTCCGCATCTGCCGGAGCCGGTGCAACTCGTGCCGGCGCATCCGCTGGCGGGAACGGAAAACTCCGGACCGGAAAGCGGGCTTGCCGATCTCTTCGAGAACCGCTGGTGCATCGTGACGCCGCTGGAAGGCGCGGATGCCGCGGCGGTGGAAACCGTGCGCAGTTTCTGGAAGGCGCTCGGCTCCGAAGTCGAGGTCATGCCGGTCGCCCAGCACGACAAGGTGCTCGCGATCACGAGCCACCTGCCGCACCTGATCGCGTTTGCGATCTTTCATACCGGCCTGAAGAACGAGGAAATCTCGAACTCCGAGATCATGAAATATTCGGCCGGCGGCTTTCGCGATTTTACCCGCATCGCCTCGTCCAACCCGACCATGTGGCGCGACATCTTCCTCAACAACAAGGAAGCGATGCTTGAGGTGCTGAAGCAGTTCAACGCCGATCTCGCGGCGCTCGCGCAGGCGATCGAGGCGGACGACGGGCAGAAACTTTTCGACGACATTTCCAAGAGCCGCCTCACGCGGCGCCGGGTCATCGAGAAGGAGCATATCTCCGTGACCGCGACCAAACGCGAACAGGAAGACGCCTTTCCGATCGTGCGGCCTTATGGCGACGACTGAACGGCCGCTTGCCCATGCGTGACGATCTCTGGGTGTTCGGTTACGGCTCGCTGATGTGGCGGCCGGGCTTCGATTTTATCGGGCAGCATCCTGCGCGGCTCAACGGCGCGCATCGCGCGCTCTGCGTGATCTCGCATTTTCATCGCGGCACGCCCGAGAAGCCGGGGCTCGTGCTCGGGCTCGACCGGGGCGGCAGTTGCCGCGGCATTGCCTTTCGCGTGGAAGGCAAAAAGCGCGACGCGGTGATCGACTATCTGCGCGAGCGCGAACAGGTGACGAGCGTCTATCTGGAAAAATTCCGGCTGGTCGATCTGCTCGACGGCGATCGCGCCCGTGTCAGCGCGGTCTGCTATCTGGTCGATCGCGGGCATCCGCAATATTCCGGCGTGCTCACGCCGGACGAGCAGCTTGCCTATGTGAAGCGCGGCCACGGCAAGTCCGGCAACAATCCGGATTATGTGCTGGCGACCGTCGAGGCACTGCACTCGCTCGGCATTCGCGACCGCGGCCTCGAATGGCTCGCGGAGCGGCTGAAGTCCGAACGGCCCTTTACGCGGCGCGACGCGGAGTGAACGGAATCACGTTGTCCGGCAGGTCCGACGGGGTGCCGCCGGGCGCATGACCGCCATCGAGGAGCGCGCGCAGGTCGCGGTGCGCGAAAGCCAGCGCCTCGATCCGCTCGACAACATGCACATGCACTTCGTCGGTCTCCGCCGGTGCCGCCTCGTTGGCGAGGCCCGCGGAAATCGCGATCACCTGCGGGCCGTCGTCGGTCCGCTTCACATAGAGCGACACCGCAAGGTCGTAGGCGGGCGTCTGGCCGGGCAGATAGCGGCTGGTGGCATATCGGCGCCCGGAGCCGCCGCACCAGAACTGGAAGCGGCCCGCAAGGCCGGGAAACCTGGTCGCGGCGAGCTCCCCCGCGTATTTCGCTCGTTCGATTCGCGTCATGAGAACAAAACTAGAACATCAATCGTTAATGTCAACTTAACGATGCGAATCAACTTCCCGTGCGCGCGATCTCCTGCCGGCCGGTTTCGATCAGCCGGGCGGTGGCGGTTTCGATCCGGTTTTCCAGCTCCTTGAGAAAGGCCATGCGGTCCATGCCCGGCTCGATCGGATCCAGAAATTCCATGCGGATGGTGCCGGGCTGGAAACGGAGCGAGCGGCGCGGCCAGTAGAGCCCGGAGTTCAGTGCGACCGGGACACAAGGCACGTCCAGTTCGCCGTAGAGATGCGCGACGCCATATTTGTAGGTCGGCGGGGCGCCGATCGCCCGGCGCGTGCCCTCGGGATAGATGATGACCTGCCGTCCGTCCTTCATCTTCTCGCGCGCGCCTCTCGCGATCTGGTCGAGGGCCGCCTGCTTCGCGCCGCGATTGACCGGGATGAGCCGCGCTTTCATCGTGTACCAGCCGAACAGCGGGATCCATTGCAGTTCGCGCTTCAGCACGAAGGTGGGATCGGGAAGCATCGCGGCGATCGTGAAGGTTTCCCAGGCCGACTGGTGCTTGCTCGCGACGATGATGCCGCCGGCGGGAATCTTCTCCGCGCCGATGATCTCGTGGTCGATGCCGCAGATTTTTTTCAGAAGCCAGTGCGTTCCGGCCGCCCAGGAACGCACCGGAATCCAGATATAGCGCCGCGGCAGGAACAGCACCGGAAGGTAGAAGATGATCTGCACGAACGTGTTCACATAGAACGCGACGTTGAACAGCAGCGAGCGGGCAACCTGCACGGACTTTACTTTCCTTTTGCCGCCGCGGGATCAGACCGCGCGCACAAGCGCGGCAAGATATTTCAGATACTCGAAAACGAGAAGCCGCGCGATCGGCGGGTGCGTCCACCAGTTGTTTTCGCGCATGCGCTCGGTGACGACCGGATAGGGGATCAGTTCGATGCCGTCGGTCTCGCGCTCGAGTTCGACCAGCGCGCGCGGCATATGCCAGGCCGAGGTGACGATGAGCAGCGTCTTGAAGTCGTGCTTCTTCGCCCAGGCCGCGGTTTCCACCGCGTTGCCGAACGTATTCTGCGCCTCGTGGCCGAGGTCGATGCAGCATTCCGAAAGGCGGGAGAAATCCGGCACCTGCTTTTTCAGTTCTTCCGAAGTGGTCGCCGGATTGACCCCGGAGACGAGCAGACGCTTGCCGCGATTGGCGGCAAGCAGTTCGAGGGCGTCGGACATGCGCTGGGACGCGCCGGTCAGCACCACGATGCCGTCGGCGGAGCGGCTCGTGCGCGGCTGGTCGCCGCTGATCTCGCTCACATAGACGAAGAAGCCGGCGATCAGCGCCGCGGCCAAGGCTCCGGCAAGGCTGAAAAGCAGCAGCGAAACGAAACTGCGCCGGCGCTTGGCCGGCGCGGCGCTCGCCATGGGCGAGGGGTCGATTCCGCTTCGCTTGGTCATTTCCGGCATATCGAGCATGCTACCGCGAAATGCGGCAAGCCAGCGGCTCGGCGCTTGCGGATTTGCTCCACAGCGACGCCTCACATTCGCAGCCGGAAGGCGTCCCGGCGGCATTCTGGCACCGCCGGCCCGCGGTAAGAATTCGGCAACACATCGGCTCGCGCATGCTGGCTCTTCGTTGGTCCTGCGGACGTCCGGGCTTGTATCATTTCGGGGCGCATCCGCGAAAAGCGAAGCGGCGCAATGATTTTCAAGCAGGACGAACGCGCAGTTACGGTTTTCGATCCTTTAACATGTCTGCGGCATCATGCGCCTCTGTAGTGTTGAGTGAGGCTTTCCGATGCGTCTTGACTGTCCGTCCTGCGCGGCAGGTTTCGAAATAGATCCGAAACTGCTCGGCCCGAAGGGCCGCATGGTGCGCTGCGCATCCTGCAAGACAAAGTGGTTCGCGGCGGCACCAGCCCTTGCGATGGCGGACGAAAGCATCGAGATCGTTTCCGCTCCCGACATTCCTGCGCCGGCACCGGTCCCTGCGATTACCACGCAGGATCGCGAGGATTACGAGGCGCGCAAGCCAAGCAGCCGCCAGCCGGAAATCATCACGCCGCAGGACGACGACATCGCCTTTGTGGCGGACGCGCCGCCGACCGCGCCGCACGATCAGGCGGAAGCCGAAATCGTACCCGCGGCCACCCGGCGCAAATTCGTGTTCGCGCAGGCGGGCGTGAAAAAGAAACGCGCCGCAAGCAATGCGCCGCTTGCTCTTGTTGCGGCCGTGCTGGTCGCGGTGTTTGCACTCGGGATCATCGCCCGCGATGCCGTGGTGCGAGCCGCCCCCGAACTGGCAACGGTCTATGCCGCGATCGGCTTTCCGGTGAATCTGCGCGGGCTCGAATTCCAGAACATCCGCACCAAGCAGGAAATCCAGGACGGCGTCGCCGTGCTTTCGATCGAGGGCGAGGTGGAGAACGTCGTCAGCCGCGCCGTCGAACTGCCGCGCGTTCGCCTTGCCGTGCTCGGCGAAAACGGCACCGAAATTTATTCATGGACCGCACTTTTGCCGCGGTCGATCCTCTATCCTCACGAACGCGTCCCGTTCAAGAGCCGGCTTGCGTCGCCGCCGGCGGACGGCAAGGAAGTCATGGTGCGATTTCTGACGCGCGCCGATCTCTCCGCCTCGGCGCGGTGAAGCGGCGGAAGACCCTGGACGAGGCATAGCTTGGCCCGCATTCTGATCGCGGAAGATGACGAGGCGGCGCGGCTCCTGCTCGTGCGCGCGCTGGAGCTTGACGGTCACGCGGTCCATGGTGTCGCCGACGGCGCGGCCGCGCTCGATTATCTGCAGGGCGGCATCGAGGTCGATCTCCTGCTCACCGATATTTCGATGCCCGTGATGGACGGCATTGCGCTGGCACTCTCGGTGTCGCGCGACCGGCCTGCGCTTCCGGTGTTGTTGATGACGGGCTTTGCTGAGCAGCGCGAGCGCGCAAGCGGGCTTGAGAGCCTGATCCGTGGCGTGATCGTGAAGCCGTTTCAGCTCGACGAAGTGCGCGAAAAAATCCGCGAGGCGCTCGAAGCAGCACCCGACGCTCAGTAGTCCTGCAGCAGCCGGTCGAGATAATCGAGTTCGAGTTGCGGGCGCGACGGGTCGCTCAGGCGGCGGCGTAATTCCTCCAGCACCCGGCGCGCGCGCTGCACGTCGATTTCGTCCGGCACCTTCACCGTGTTGTCGTCGCCGAGCTCGCGGTTGCGCACCGGGCGGCCGAGCGGATCGGTGCGTTCGGCGGATTCGGCTTCGGGACCGTCCGGAAAGCCCTGCCCCTCGCCGGGGCCCTGCTGTTGCATGGCATCCGCCATGGCCTGCGCGCCGCGGCGCAGTTGCGCCAATGCGCGAGCCTGCGAATCGACGGCGCCGTCGGCGTCGCCTTCGCCGAGCGCGTTTTCGGCGTCGCGCATGGCCTGTTCGGCGCGGCCGAGTGCGTCGGCGGCATCCTTGCCGGGGCCTTCTTCCTGTCCCTGACCCTGCTGCTGGCGACGAAGTTGTTCGAGCATGCGTTCAAGCTGCTGGCGCAGGTCGCCCTGACCCTGCTGCAACTGGCCCATCTGGTTCTGCTGGCCGTTCTTCTGCTGTCCGTTTTTCTTCTGGCCTTGCGGGCCCTGCTGCGGCTGGCGGCGGTTGTCCTGTCCCTGCCGGAAGGTGCGATCGCGCAGGCGCTGCTGCTCCTGAATCATCCGGCCAAGCTGATCCAAGGGATTGTTCTGGTTCTGCTGTGGGCCGGCCTGACGCGGGTTCTTCTGCAAGTTCTCCATCAGCGCCTGCAACTGCTGCAGGAGCTTCTGCGCGGCCTGCCGGTCGCCGTTCTTCGCCATGCGCTCGATCTGGTCGAGCATGTTCTTCAGGTCCTGCGGGCGGACCACGCGCGTGTTCTGGTCGGGGGCGCGCATGTCGGGGGGCGTATCGGCGCGGCGCTGCTGTTCGGCGAGCGCCTGCAGATATTTGTCGAGCGCGGCGCGAAGCTGGTCCATCAGCTTCTTGATCTCCTCGTCGGAGGCGTTGCGCTCCAGCGCCTGTTTGAGCGCGTTCTCCGCGGCACGCAGTTCGCGCTCGACATCGGACAGAAGCCCGTCCTCGATCAGCACCGCGACTTCCCAGAGATAGTCGATGACGCCGCGCAGGTCGTCGTCGCTGCGCGCAATCCGGAGCCGGGTGCTTGCGGTGCGCAGCCCGAGATAGACCGAGGCTTCCGGCGTGAAGCGCTCCGGCGCGATCATCAGCGCATCGAGAGCCGCCTGCACGCGGCCCCTGGCATGGGCGTCGAAGGCAAGCTCGCGACGCTGCTCGATCAACACGCGGGCAAGCGGCTTGCGGAAGGCGCGCTGCGGGATCGTGATTTCACGCGGCTCGCTTTTGCCCTGGTTGCCGCCTTCATCTTTCGCGGTGAGCGTGAGGCGCAGTTTCGCGCCGGCCCAGGGATGCTCGGTGAGATCCTTCACCGTATTTCCGACGCCGTTCTTGGTGCGGGCCTGCGGCAGCGAAAGCGGGAAATTCGGCGCCTCGATGAGCGGGCGCGGCGGCAGCGCATTCGGCACGAAGGGGACGACGCGTTCGAACTGCGCTTCGGCAGCGGTCACGCCGTAATCGTCGTCGATCCGGTAGGACAGGCCGAGCGCACTGCGTCCCGCGATCTCCGGGTTCTTGGTGAGTTCGATCACCGGCGCGCGATCGGGAATCGCGCGGAACGACCATTTCGCTTCGCCAACCGGCAAGCCTTTCACGGTCAGGCGCGCGTCCTCGGTGATGCGGAAATGCCGCTCGATCCCGGTCTTCGCCGCATCGGGATTTGGGTTCGGTTCTTCCGTCAGATTGCCTTCGATCACCAGATCGAGTTCGTTCAGGTTCGTGCCGCGCACGATCAGCACGCTGTTCACCGGAACCGACACCAGCGCGACTTCGCCGGGCGCGGCTTCGTCGTGGCGGATGCCGGCGAGCAGCACCGGCGCGCGGGCGGTGTAAAGCGGCGGCGTGATCCAGGCATCCACGCGGTAGAGCCGCGGCGTCAGTGCGCCGCTCCAGTCGAAGGCGGCGGCGACGCGGCGCATGCGATCGCTGTCGGCGATGAAGAAGGTCGCGACCACCGCGAGCAGGATCAGTCCGCGAAGCGCGAAAGGATCGCGCCGCGCCAGCCGCGGTTGCGGCAGTCCGGCGCGAAGTTTCTTTGCCGCGTCCGCGGTCCGCTCCAGATGCGTGCGCCACAGCGCCTGCGAGAGCGGATCTTCGGATTGGGTGGCGAGCCGGTCGGTAAGTGCGGTCGCCGGGCGATGCGCGTTCAGGTTCGCGCGGTCGAGGCGCTCCACCGCGTCCCGCATGCCGGGCACGCGAATGCGGATCGCAGGCGCCATGGCCGCGAGCAGAAATAGCGCGAAGAGTGCGACGCCGGCGATGCGGCCGTAAGGCGGCAAGGCGAGCCAAAGGCCGGCCCAGGACAGCGCGAGAAAAATTCCGAAGCCGGAAAGCACGAGTGCCAGGACCGGCCAGATGCTTTCCCACCACAGGGCCCGGCGCGTGCGTGCGAGCGCGACCGAAAGCGCTGCCAGCGCCTCGCGAATGCGGCCCGAAGGCTGCTCGCTCGATTGCGTATCCGGTGCGCCGCTCACGTGGTTCCTCGCGGGGTCACCCCATGCCCGATGCCGACTCTATCGGGCTTGCGAGAACCCGGCCAATGACTTTTGCGGCAATGCGAAATTCAGCGCTGCCAGGGCGCCATGCGGTCGAGGCCGATGATGGCTGCGGCATCGAAGCGCGGGCGCACCAGCGCATATTCGCCTTCCCGGACAAGCACTTCCGGGATCAAAGCGCGGGTATTGTAGGTCGATGCCTGTACCGCGCCATAGGCGCCTGCGGTCATGACGGCCACGAGATCGCCTTCGTCCATGCGCGGCAGGCGGCGGTCGAGCGCCAGATAATCGCCCGATTCGCAGACCGGCCCGACCACGTCGGCAACCGCCCAGTCGGTGTCCGCCGCAGGTTCCGCGACCGGCAGAATTTCGTGCCACGCCTCATAGAGCGTCGGCCGGATCAGATCGTTCATCGCGGCATCGACGATCAGGAAGTTCTTGGCCTCGCCCTGCTTCCAGTAGATGACGCGCGAAACCAGAATGCCGGCATTGCCGACGATCATGCGGCCGACCTCGAAGACCAGCTTGGCACCGAGATCGCGCGTGTGCTTCTTCACGACCGCCGCATATTCGGCCGGCAGCGGCGGCGGGGTGTTGCTGTTCTGGTAGGGAATTCCGAGGCCGCCGCCGAGATCGAGATGATCGATGGCATGTCCGGCCGCGCGCAGGTCGCGCGCGAGTTCGGCAAGCAGCGCCGTCGCATTGTCGAAGGGCGAAAGCTCGGTGATCTGGCTTCCGATATGCATGTCGATGCCGGCGACGCGAATGCCGGGAAGTGCGGCCGCTTCCGCATAGACTTCGCGGGCGCGGGAAATCGGGATGCCGAACTTGTTCTCGCTCTTGCCGGTCGCGATCTTGGCGTGGGTCTTTGCGTCGACATCGGGATTGACGCGAACCGAAACGGGAGCCTTCACGCCAAGGCCCGTTGCCACTTCCGAAAGGACGCGAAGCTCGGGTTCGCTTTCGACGTTGAAGCAGTAGATGCCGGCCTTGAGTGCCGCCGCCATTTCCTCGCGGGTCTTGCCGATGCCGGAGAACACGATCTTGCTCGCGGGCACGCCGGCCTGCAATGCGCGGGAAAGCTCGCCGCCGGAAACGATGTCGGCGCCCGCACCGAGTTTCGCCAGCGTCGCGATCACCGCCTGATTGGAGTTCGCCTTCAACGCGAAGCAGACGAGCGCCGGGACATCCGCGAAGGCTTCCGCGAATACGCGGTAGTGCCGCTCCAGTGTTGCGGTCGAGTAGCAATAGAACGGCGTGCCGACCTCGCGCGCGAGCGCGGTCAGGTCGACGTCTTCGGCATGCATGATGCCGTTACGATAGGAAAAATGATGCATGGAAGGAGAAGCGTATCAGAGCAGGTCGTCGAGGATGAAGTCCCGGTCCGGCTTGGTCGGCTCGGACGAGATCGGCACATTGCCCTGGCGGAAGCGTTTCTTCTTGCCGGGCTCTTCCTTGCCGACCGGGCTCGCGAAAGCCTTCGACGTCGCCGTCTGGGTCTGGGTCGAGGTGACGCTCTCGCCGGCGCGGTCCGGCACCACGGTGGTCTGCAGCGGATTGGGCGAGGCGGTGTTCTGGGTCCCGGGCGGCGGCTCGAGCGGGCCCTTCACGCCGCAGCCGGCAAGCAGCAGCGTGCCCGCGAGGATCGCGATCGGAAGCTTTCGATTGCTGCAGTCGGTCAACGGTTTACTCCCCCGGGAAGAGCCCCTGCACTAACGGAAAACCGCGGCCAAAGCGAGGCCATGCGGGGCGGCCTTATTTCTGCGCGTCGCCGAGCTTTTTCAGCCAGCGCCGGGCCTGCATGCGGACGTTCTTCGGCGCCGTGCCGCCATAGCTCGTGCGGGACGCCACCGATTTTGCGACCGCAAGCACCGAAAACACGTCGTCGATGATCCGGGGCTCGACCGCCTGCATGTCGGCGAGCGGCAGCCGGTGCAGCGGGAGTTTCGCGGCTTCGGCGCTTGCGACGATCGCGCCGGTGATGTGATGGGCCTGCCGGAAAGGAATGTTGAGCTTCTGCACGAGCCAGTCGGCAAGGTCGGTGGCGGTCGAATAGCCGTCGCCCGCCATGGCCTTCATCCGCTTCACGTCGGCAACGAGATCGCGGGTCATGCCGGCGGTGGCGGCAATCACGACCGAGAAGTCGGACAGCGCGCGGATGGTGCCGTCCTTGTCTTCCTGCATGTCCTTCGCGTAGGCGAGCGGCAGTCCCTTCATGACGACGAGCAACTGCACGAGCGCGCCGATGATCTTGCCGGCCTTCGCGCGCACGAGTTCGGCCGCGTCGGGGTTGCGCTTCTGCGGCATGATCGA